>CALDNG010000153.1 GCA_937915285.1 uncultured Desulfomonile sp.
AAAAGGCCTGTGGACAGTCGCCACATGTGCTTTTAAAATGCCCGGAAGCTCCTTATTTGAAGTCTGTCGGGTCAGCCCCGACCATTCAACAGTCCGGCAGCGCTCCATTCAGGCTGACCGTTGGAAATGCCCCGGCTGTTCTTGTCGAGTGCATGGAATCTTCTAATAATGTTATTCGTGGCAGGTGCGAAAAAAGGTAAGTTTTCGGGGACTCGGACCTGAGTGCTTTGGGTTACTTCTCTCTCGAGGGGGTCCAACAAATCCAATTACGGGTTTATTTGCTGAAAGACGTCTATTTTGAATCGTCTTTCCTGTCAGTCATTTCTTCAGGTTGCTTCTCTATTTTTTTTCGGCCGGAATTCTCTATGACTTCACATTCCCTGTCTGATTCCGTCGTCGTCAAATGGGTATCGAGCCTTGATTTGGGTATGCGCTTCAAAACCAGGAACGGGGTTAGAGTTTCGGACTCAGCTTCCCAGATGTACTGTTTGATGTCAATCAGCGGCCCTATGTCATCATAAAATGTTACCCAGTATTCATTTGTAGACTTAACCAGGCACACCTTGATATTTTCCACTGATGACATGTTTTTTCCCATGTCCAGAGCAGCATTCTTGACCTTGACAATCTCGGGAATTTTTATTGGCTTGACAGGTTTTTTTCTGGAGGTTTCAACAGGTTTGTCCTTTTTGGGGCTTTGTGACGCTAAACTTCCTGTGGCTTGATCCTCCTGTCCGGTTCCCGGGGCCCCTGTTTTCGGGGCTTCCTGATCTTTGCGCTGGGTTTCGGGAGGTTTAGTCGGAGCATCATCAGCGATTGACGGTTTTATAAGCTTGGATTCCGATTCGGCCTTCTTCTCAGCTAGCGATTTCTCACCGATATCACTGGCAGTCCTCGTGTCAGGACTCTCCTTAACAGAGGTAACACAATGATTGCACGCCAACATTACCGTTAGAACAATGAACAGGCGAATACGGCGGTTCCAAAATACACGCTTTCGCAGGTCGTCCATTCTGGATGATGAAAAAGAACCTTTCGAAATCTTCATGTTATGCCATTTAGTATGTTTTGATTGCCGATGCAACCGAATATTTACAATTGGCTTGTCAGTCAAGGCGGTATTTGGTATTATACCTCCGTAATATTTTTCAGGTCATTTGAGGTGTCATCTTATGATCAAAGGCTTGCGATGGATGTTCTTTGTAACTGTCTTCATGATGGTTACCGTTATTGTATGTAGGGCCGGAGGGCCAGGCGCATACACTCAGGGTCCACCACTGGACCACAGCCTGATGGGCTTCAAGGAACAGGGAGTATGGTACTTCCCTTGTGTGGCGCCAGAACATCAGCCTCGCATACCTCCGCATTATGCGTCATACGGGCCACCACCGCCACAGTATTGCGCTCCTCCGTGCGCGCCGGCGATGCCAATGGGGGTTCGTAAATAAGTAACATGCCAAGGATGAAATCCGACACAGAATTAACGCCAGGTGTTATTATATTGCCCGGTCACGTTTGATATACAACTCAATTGGAGGTCGACAGAAAAAAATGGGATCAATTCTGAAAATCTTGGTCGTAATTATTGCGTTATCCCTTATGAACCCCGGTTCTTCCAACGCTTTTGGACTGTTCCAGTATGCCTATGACGGTATCAAGAATCAACTTGGGCTCGACCGAGGCCCAGTATCCAAGGTAGTCCCCAACAATGATCCCAACAACCCCTATTGCCATCCTGGAGCGCCCAACGTGCTAGCTCCAAAACCTCACCCGGATAGAAACCGAATGGTTATACAGGCTGAAGGTTTCTAATCGGCTTAATTGGCAACCTACTCCGAATCCAATCACTGGTTACGGTGTACAATCCTATTACGCCCACCTCCTCGTTTGGAAAGCCTTCAATCTACCAGCTTGTAAGGAAATTCAACAGGTAATTGCCGTTGGAAACGGTTGGAACAATCTGAACGCCGCAATACGGGGTGGTGAAAAGGTAGCTGCTTAGAAAACCGATGGCCGCTCCAGCTATCACGTCCTCAGGATAGTGTTTGTCGGCCTGTAATCGGCTATAACCGACAAAAGCCGCTCCAGCGTAAGCTGGCAAAGCATATTCCAGGCCATATCTGCAGTGAATGAATGAAGCTCCCTGGAAGGCGATTGCTGTGTGTTGAGACGGGAACGAACCCTTGTTGTCCTCGTTTGTTGAGCGTTGATTACTGGTTGCAGCGTCCAATCCGTAACTTACCCCAAGGCTTACCAGGCATGAGACTAGGAATTGCTGTTTACCTGGGTCATCATGCTTAAAAAAGGTCATTCCTGCGCCAAGAGCCGGAATTGCAGCGGTCAGTACATTACCTGCAGTTTCAGTTCCACTGATTTCCCCATAAACAGGGGAAATTAGCGCTAAGAGGCAAATCAGAAGGGATAAGAGTTTCCGTGTCATGAGTAAGCAAAATCTGTGCATTTCGCTCCCGCAGAATAAAGTAAATCTTTACGGTATCAATTGAGAACGGCCCTTAAACTTACTACCTGTTTACAACTAACATAAAAAACCCGATCAAGTCAAGTTCTGCCGCCCTAAAAGCGCTTCTGACAATTGCACATGTCTCCGCCTACTTACCTAAGAAGTCACCTCCCTGATCAAAAAAAGCCGTTTAATAACCAACCAACAATTTATGATCAAGTCAGCCTGAGAATGCCAAAGCAGCCGCATCTTACAACTCCCAAGTAAGTTCTTTTCTGTCCAACACTTTCCCAAGCCAAAAGATTTTGTTATAAGAAAATAAACAATCCTCGCGTTTTGAGGCAGTTCCGGTTGTTCAATATCAGACTGATCATTTACCTCTTTATCCCTTTGGTGGTTAGCATAAATTTTGTCTACTCCAGTCCATCTCTTGCTCTAAATCCGCGTGCAGTCCAGTCGGTTAACCAGGGACTGGAACAGAAAAAATTGAAAAATTACGACAAGGCCATCAATCATCTGAATAAAGCCATAAAACTAGACCCCGCATACGTCACTCCTTATCTCGAGCGAGCCAGGATCAGGCGTATCAGGCAGGAGCCATTACTTGCGCTCCAAGATCGGAAGAGCGTCGTGTAGGGAAAGAGTGTAGATCT
>CALDNG010000154.1 GCA_937915285.1 uncultured Desulfomonile sp.
ATTCGCTTATGGCTGTGATTGCCTTGCTTGCGTTGTGGATGATTAGTGGATATTTCAATCTTGTCATATCTGTGGCCGTTTCAGTCGTTCTTCTTTCATGTCTAGGGCTTACATTTCGGGCGCCTGGCCCGGCCTACCGATCCAATATCATAGTCAACAAGATCATTGAAATAGCCAATTCGTGGAAGGCTATTACCGCCGACATGGCTCTACTCACTGCCCTCACATTGTCAATCACCCTGATGTCATTATCGCTTGTGGGGAGCTTCTATTATATTTACCGAGCCATGGGATGTCCGCTTACAATAGAGGCCGCAATAGTCACATCCAGTGTTGGTTCGATAGTAAACCTCATTCCCCTCACTCCAGGATCGCTCGGGGTTTTTGATGTGGCCATAATTGAGATTCAGCGGATTTTTGGGTTGACCACTGCTCAGTCAATTGCCGCGGCCATGATTTTTAGGTCCCTGACTTTTGGCCTTGCCCTGCTTGTGGGGATCCCGGGTATTCTCTATATGTATATGAGAACCTCTCACGCCGAAAAAAGACCCGGATGAAGAGTAATGTCTTAGAATCCAGCTCTAATAAACAATCAGGGGTTTGGGCTCTCCCTTGGCAATCCTGTCGCCTAGTGAGGAGCCGCATCTCACGCAAAGGTATTCATATTTTTCCCCATCCGGTAGAACCAGCAGGAGTCTTTCACGGACGGGCATGGCGCATTTGCAAACTGGACAATAAAGTTCCGTGGCTCTGAGGGATTCAAACTGTTTAGCCTGTTTTCCTGCCGCAGACTTCCGTACGGCAAATCCAGGATGACCAATTTTTTTCATCAAACCTCTATCCTCCGGTATCTATGACACGGGATGTAGACGAATCCCGAAATAATTAGTATAATATTGCCAATTAAGTGCCTAAACGTCAAATACAGTTTTGGATAACCTTGACTGGGGTTAAATATAATTTAATCTTGTTTAGAGGTTATCTTTCCTGAGGGGCGAGGTGATGATTCTGAAAAGGATTTTTTCAAAAAGTCTCGTATTTTTAGGTATTGTCGTGTTCTTTATGGATCCTTTTTCCGCGTGTGCCAGGGACAATTTTGTGAGGGATCTGATTGGGAGCCTGTCTGATCAACAGTCTGCAAACATTTCTGTTCCGGATCAGGCGATGAGGGAACCTCGGGTGGCTTCTATCATTCCATCCGAGTCGCAGCAGCAATCGAACTCGATCTCCCTTCCCGAAAACAATTTGGAAAACGGGACACCTATTAAAATTGGGGAAGCTATCAAGCAGGTCTCCGCTAAAAAGACCGCCAGGGACGTTTTGTTTCCAGGTGCTACATCGGTCGACATACTGAGCGGTTCTCTGGTGAAACTAGCCTCACTTTCTCCCTCTTTCGACCAGGGAGCAAACACTATCAGTGTTCTGGATTCCCACGAGAAACTGGGGTCATTCGGCCGTTTGGCCGCCGAACCGATTAACCTCTATACAAATTTCCTTATTGAGGTCGATAGGTCCGGATATACTGTGGATTTATCTGGTTTTAAGGAAAACGGTGAGAAAACACTGCTTTACAGTTGCAGGGCTGGATTGGGCTCCCCCGAATATCCAACACCACGCGGCACTTTCTACATCTTGCGCATCTTCGACGACAAACCCCTTTGGATTCCGCCTCCGGATCGCGATTGGGCCGTCGGTCAGGTTCCTAGCCGCTCAGTATATGGTGGGCACATGATGCCTTTTTTTTCAAAGTATTCGGCTTTGTCCAACAAACGTAACGAACTGGTGTTGGATGACGAGGACTTTGTCGCCGCTCCCATCAAGATGGTAGACGCCGGAGCATACCGCATTCATGGAACCGACTCACCGTGGAGCATAGGCTCAGGGCAATCTCACGGATGTGTAAGGCTCCTTAACAAGACGGTTGCCCAGTTAGCCGATACCTTGAAGATGTATGTTGGGACCACAACCAGAGGACAGACCCCTAACGGAGTGTACATAAACCTGGCCAAACCGGTAAAGCTGGTTTTAAGGTAGATTTCCTCAAAAAAGGAATTCAGCAAAAAGATGACAAAGCCATATTCATGAATTCCTGCCTAGTCGTCTTCTGATATCAGTCAGTGGAACAGACACTGATAACGGCCGTCCGTGAGGACATACCCGCGGGGAATTACTTGAGTCTAGCGCCTTTAGCAGGGCGACTATCTCATCATTTTTCAGATCAGTCGTTTCTTTGACCG
>CALDNG010000155.1 GCA_937915285.1 uncultured Desulfomonile sp.
AACACATTACGCCTTCCAATAAAAAAGGGATTGTTCACTCATTGGGCTGCAAGGTGAACCAGGTTGAAACGGAATCCGTGGCGCAACTATTAAGGGAATCAGGTTTCGATTTATCAGGCGGCGAAAAAAATCCGGACATCATTTTCGTCAACACATGCTGTGTGACAGGACGCGCTGAAGCCAAATCAAGGCGTTTTGTAGGCAGTGTTGCAAAGAAATTCCCGTCAGCGAGAGTGGTTGTAGCCGGATGTCTGGCGGAATTGAAGCCGGCAGACCTGGAATCACTATCACCGAACGTAGAGTGTGTGGGAACTTTTGCCAGGGACAATCTGGCTCTTTTTGCGGGTTCTGCTGGACAGGACAACCAGGAGATATTTGACGCCAAAGCAGTGGACTGCAAAATATTTGGCTCGCTACCCACTCCGATGGAACAGGATCGCTCCAGGGCCCTGCTCAAGATACAGGATGGCTGCTCGCAAAGATGTTCCTACTGCATTGTCCCAACCACAAGGGGGCCTTCCAGGAGCATGGACCAAAGGCGTGCATTGGATGATATTGCCCGCCTGGATGGGGCAGGTTACCCGGAAATAGTATTGACAGGCATTCATCTGGGAGCATACGGAAAAGATCTGCGTCCTGCTACAACACTTACGGATTTCGTCACCCGAGCAGTCGGGCTATTGACCCAATCGCGTCTGAGACTTTCGTCAATAGAACCGCAGGAGGTCTCAAAGGAATTGATTGATCTGGTGGAGTCTGATTCGCGAATTTGCAATCACTTCCACATTCCGGTCCAGAGTCTTGATGATGCGATTTTGAGAGACATGGGCAGACCTTACACTAAAGGTTTAGTCCTTGATTTAATTAAATTAATCAGGACGAGAATTCCGGATGCCTGCATCGGAGCCGACATCATGCTCGGTTTCCCTGGAGAGGACGAGCATTCCTTTGGCAAGACCTACGAATCGTTGGCAGAGTCTGAACTTGGTTATCTCCATGTCTTTCCGTTTTCTCCACGACCTGGCACGTCGGCCCAACACCTCGGGCGAACGCCAGACAGGAAAACCGTGGCTCAAAGAGTGATTGCGCTCAGAGATCTTTCAGCCCGAATGCGTCATGACTTCCACAATAAATTCATTGGCAGGGATTTGGAAGCATGCCTGGAATCAGACAAGGAGGCATGCCCCGAAAAATTGATGGCTCGGACCGACAATTATATCCAGGCCGAAATTGAAGAGCCTTCTTTCCAGTTAACCAAAAAGCTTTTCTGGATTCGGATAGATTCAGTTGGGGAAGAAACGGTTAGGGCAAGCTTGAAATAGGTATTTGCTAATAACTGCAGATAAACGGGAATTCCTGTAGGAAAACCTGAATTGCTATGGCCAGACTATTCCACCGTTCGGTGAATATATTCCTTTGCCTTTGCCAGATGATCTTTCACCTGCGCCAAATCTTCTGCCCGTGATTCGTTGAAAAAGTTTATGAACGACTCTGTGGCCATGTAAGTGTGGTTTATTGATTGACGTATCAAATCATGGTACTGCTCATAACCTGCTGGGGGAATGATGGAGAACACCTTCGAATCCAGTATGCGCAACTCACGTTTCATTGATTCCATCTTGAGGTTAATGTCTTTAGGCAGAGGCGACGCATGAATTTCCGAAGGATCAAAATCCGAGATGCTCAGGGAGGGCGTGCGCGCCATGAGGAGCGACAATTCCTCCAGAATCGGCGCAGTCTCCTTAAGGTACCTGGTTATACCTGGAGTCATTGCGGAACTTTCATCCATCGGTGATGGTATTTTCTCTTTTTTGGGAGGCGCTGGAGGCTCCACAGCCTGAACGGACTCTTGAGTGGAGTCAACAGCTTCCTTTGCCGGTTTGATTTCTTCAGCCGGTTTCGTCTCTTTGGGTTCGAAGACCCTTGTTCCCTGCTCGGGTTCGGGAGGAACCATCGGTTCATGTTTCAGAGACTCGACCGGTTTTGACTCTTCACTGGTTGGTGACTGAGTCAATGTCTCCTCTTTCGCTAGAACAGCCACCTCAGGCTCTTCGATCTCAACCAGTAGCGGGGCCCTTCTTGATTCGACCGATATGGAACTTGTCTCAACAGACACACGATCCATAGCCAAGGGTTCAACCGGCAAACTCTTAATTGTGTCCCGAACCGCCTGAACCTCAACAATGTTAGGCAGTGGGATCATTCTCTTTACTATTAACTCCTTATTCGGCTCAGGCAGCGAATCGGTTATATTTACAGGGGATATCGGCTCCTTGAATAAAGGGCTATGATACTCCGGCCGTGCCCTTTCGGTAGTTTTGGGCCTTTCGGGAGTTGGCAAAGGGGCCTGTTCCTTTGGTTCCTCCACAGCAGGTTCTTCTTCGGGCTCAGGTAGTGGATCGACTTTTTCCGGTGGAGCGAATTTCAGACTTGGTCGATAAGAAACCTCTGGAACCGGATGACTTGCTTCAGGCTCCTGAATTATTTCTTCCTTGGGTTTTGGAGCTTCCTGAACAGGACCCGACACCGGCTTTCTGTAACGTGAGTCAAAAGGAAGCCTCATTGGTATAGGAGCGGGACGATCCATCTGCTCTTTTGGGGATTCGGGATGAAGTGGCTGAACGACCTGGGGAGTATCCTGAGGAGAACTGACGGGGCCACGTCTTGTTTCCACCGGTGTCTTCTTCGGTGGAGCATCCCCGACAATTCGGTTCATCCTGATTTCAGGGATGGGAACCTTGAAGCCATTCCCGCCTATGGTGGGCGATGAGCTAGCCGGGCCAGACCCGATCCTAGGGGCTTCAGCCCCGCTTTCCTTAGGAGTCTGGGCCACAACAGGTGTCTTGAAAATTGCAAAGACAACCGAAAACACTATTACGACAGATACAAAAACTATCGCTGCAGATGATTTTGAATCTGAATAACCAGTTATTGGAGTTGCGCTGTCGGTTGTGACTTTCATGATAACTCAACTCAAAAAGTTGACGTTTTTTATACCATGATTTTAAACCTTTGTGACAGATTCGTCAAGTTTATCCAGAAACTCACCAAGTTTTATGGCGGACTCCGGGCGTAAACCGGACGCCTGGACCTTGTCCAGGACTCCATTTATGAAGGAGCCTGAGTTTTCAGCCCCGTATTTCTTACCAATTTCTATGGCCTCATTGAGAATGACGGGCCCTGGCGAATCAGGAAACGTGGTCATTTCAGCAATCGCCATTCGCAGGATGTTGCGGTCTACCCGGTTTATCCTGTAAAGTTTCCAGTTTGTTGAGCATTTGGCAATAATTGAGTCGATGACCTGTTTGTCCCTGGATACTGCACAGACAAGTTCACGGGCAAAGTCCTTCACCACTCGCCCCATTTTCAGCGATTCTTCAGGTTCCGAATCAAAATGTCTTTCAAGAAAATCGAGGACATCTACAGGATCCTGATTTCTTGCGTCAGCCGCAAAAAGCACTTGCAGCACAAATTCACGAGTTTTTCGTCGGGACGGCACTTTTTTTATTACTCTGGGGTACTAGGCCCCCTTGATGGGCTGTATCATAACAGCTTGAGGACATTCGCCATTTCTATCACGGACAGAGCCGCTTCTGCGCCTTTGTTGCCAGCCTTGGAACCTGCCCGTTCGATTGCCTGTTCAATGGTGTCTGTCGTCAGGACTCCGAAACTAACCGGAACGGCCGCTGAGATCGCCGTCTGCGCAACACCCTTGGCAACCTCTGAGGCTATGAAATCGAAGTGCGGGGTTGAGCCTCTAATGACCGCGCCCAGGGCTATGACAGCATTGTATTTATTGGATTTAACCGTAGCCGCGACTACCTGCGGTATTTCGAATGCGCCTGGAACCCTGATGACAGTAATCTGATTCTCATCAGCGCCATGCCTGACAAGGGCGTCAACTGCCCCTTCAATAAGTCGGCCTACCACAAAGTCATTATACCGGCTGGCTATTATGGCCGTCTTAAGACCGGAGGCGTCAAATACGCCTTCTATCCTTTTGATCATGACAACTCCGAAATGGTTTGATTTCTGTGAAGCTGGACTGGACCAAGTGGCGCCGCAGTAATACACTGCGACGCCTAAATGATTCTACATTCTGCAGTTCAACTCATAGAGATGGCCCATCTTATCTTTTTTGGTCTGCATATATTTCATGTTAGTCTCGCAGGGTTCTATAACGATGGGAACCTGCTCGATCACCTCAAGGCCATAACCCTGCAACCCAACTATCTTTGTCGGATTGTTGGTCATCAGTTTCATTTTTCTTACGCCCAGATCATGGAGCATCTGCGCCCCAATACCGTAATCCCTTAGGTCCGGTTTGAATCCCAGTCTCAGGTTCGCCTCAACCGTGTCGCAGCCCTGGTCCTGAAGGGCGTAAGCCTTGATCTTGTTAAGAAGCCCTATTCCGCGGCCTTCCTGCTGCATGTACAGGATGACGCCCTTTCCGGCTTCCTCGACCATCTCCATGGCTTTTTCCAACTGATTGCCGCAGTCACATCGCCTGGATCCGAACACATCACCTGTCAAACATTCTGAGTGCACTCTCACCAGAACCGGCTCATCAGGATTGATCTCGCCTTTCACAAGCGCGACGTGGTTGTGTGAGTCAACATCGTTCTCATAAACGATGAGCCTGAAATCACCACCAAAATCGGTCGGTAATACAGTTTCAGCGCCACGCCGAACTAGTTTTTCGTTGTGCATGCGGTATTCGATAATGTCCTTGACTGTGCAGATTTTTAGATCATGCTTTTCTGCGATGCACATCAGGTCCGGCACCCTTGCCATGGTTCCGTCCTCGTTTAGGACTTCACAAATGACTCCAGCCGGTTTGAGACCTGCCAGACGCGCCAGATCCATGCTTCCCTCGGTTTGTCCAGCCCTAACAAGGACCCCGCCCTTCTTGGCGCGTAACGGGAAAACATGGCCCGGTGATATTATGTCATGCGGGCCTGCGTTATCATCAATGGCAGTCAGGATAGTTACAGCGCGATCATATGCAGAAATTCCTGTAGTCACTCCGCGCGCCGCTTCGATTGAAACGGTGAATGCAGTGCCATAAGGAGACTTGTTGTCAGCAACCATCATTGGCAAATCAAGCGATTCAATTTTGTCCCTGGTCATGGACAAACATAGCAAACCACGGCCGTATTTGGTCATGAAATTAATGGCTTCGGGGGTAACTTTCTCCGCAGCCATTGTCAGATCACCCTCATTTTCCCTGTCTTCGTCATCAACGAGAATCACCATACGGCCTTGTTTTATCTCTTCGATGGCTTCTTCAACCCCTACAAGCACGCCCATTTCAGGCATCCTCCTTACATAAATCCGTAATCTCTTAACGTTTTCTCTGTCATCCCGCCTTTAGGGGACCATGGAGACATGAATTTTTCAATATACTTCCCTACGATATCATATTCAACATTTACTTTATCATTGACAACTTTTTGCGTCAATCCTGTCAAACTTGCAGTGTGAGGAATGATCATTACCCAGAAGCGGTTTCCGTCAACACGGTTGACCGTCAGGCTGACCCCATTGATGGCAACGCTGCCTTTCTCAACCAGGTATCTCCCTGACTCTACCTGAAACCCGAGGAGATTTCCCTGGCCTACTGGCCTGTTCTCTATCATCGCGCCAACGCAATCTACATGACCCGCCACCATGTGTCCCCCAAGTCTTGAACTCAAGGTCAGGGCCTTTTCAAGATTGACCATGGCGCCCGGTTTCATGGCGCCAAGCGTTGTAACCCGCATTGATTCGGGGGACACATCAGCCGAAAAAATGTTTGCGGAATTTGTCAGACCAGTCACTGTAAGACACACTCCGTCAACGGCTATCGAGTCGCCCAGCTTTACGTCGCTCAAATCCAGACCTGATTTAATGGAAATTCTCTCAAACCTGTTTGCATGATCTATCGAGGCTATAGACCCACGCGCTTCTATGATTCCTGTGAACATGGTTTTTCCCGCTTGTTTGAACTCAACGCGTCGTTCCTGTCGGTATTTTGGGCGCACAGCAGGTGCCTGGTGTGAACCCTTCCCATCGCAGACAACATACTAGATTTTATGTTCGGCGCTTCCAGTTCTAATTTGGAAATTAAATTTTTTGTCCATTTCCTTTTCTGATTTGTCGTTCCCTGAAATGGACACGAGCAACCCAGAATTGGCGCATCATGATCCCTTGCGAACTTATCGGTAAGGCTTTCATCAACATATACCAGCGGCCTGATCACAGTGTTTCTCTGGTCGTCCGACTTCAGTTTGGGAGACATACCCTTGATCGATCCGTTGAAAAACAGATTCATCAGGAGAGTTTCGATGAAGTCATCCGCATGATGCCCCAATGCCAATTTGTTCCATTTGTTCCTGGCGGCGTAAGAATACAGCACGCCTCTGCGAAGCCTGGAGCAGAATGAGCAGGCGTTAGTTCCTGGGGTCAGGTTGCTTTTGACTATATCCACCAGACTGCTGAACAATACCTCATGGGCTATATGGTCCCTCTTCAGTCTATCAATAACAGTGCTGCAATCGAACTCCTGGTGACCGGGATGTACGGTAACCACGCCTATTTCGTATGACACGGGCGCTTTTCGCTGTAATTCTCTCAGGGCCAGCAGAAGTGACCACGAATCCTTTCCGCCGGACAAGGCTACCAGAATCCTGTCGCCTGCATTGATGAGGTTGAAATCTCCAATTGCTTTTCCAACCAGCCTTACTAGTTTCTGTCGCAAGCGCCGCTCCATCAACACTTACCGTGTCACGGTAGTCTTCTTATACGAGTTACGATATAATGATGGATTGATTTGAATTTGTCCAACCACCAAACAAAAAAACCGCCGGTCTGATATCGGCGTTAGAGGAACTCCGTCAAAAGAGTTCACAAGATTAAAGCCGGAGTTTCAAGTTGTTTTTTCTGAGTAACATAGCCAAATATTTCAACGGAAAGCCCTTGTTTGAGCAGGTGAGCCTCAGCGTACACAGGGGGGACCGCGTAGGAATTGTTGGCCCCAATGGGGCTGGAAAGTCAACCCTACTGGGAATGATGGAAGGTATCATGTCACCTGATGCGGGTGACATTTCTATTGAGAAAAAGATACGCGTTGGGATTCTTCATCAGGAACTGATCCAGGGAAATGACGGCCCGATAATAGACGAGATAATGAACGTCTCTGATGAACTCAGAGAGATACGAAAGCGGATCAAGCAGCTTGAGTCAGAGATGTCGACACTTTCTGAAAAAAGTTCCGAAGCTGACAGGCTCCTGGAAGAGCATGGCGCCTTGATGCATGAATTTGAGAGATATAACGGCTACACCCTGGAAGCCAGGGCTCTCAAGACATTGCAGGGTCTTGGATTCAGGCCTGAGGATGCGAGAAAACGATGGAGCGAATTCTCCGGTGGCTGGCGAATGAGGGTAGCTTTGGCGAAAATACTTCTGTCCGAGCCGGACGCACTCTTGCTTGATGAGCCGACCAACCATCGCGATCTGGAGAGCCTTATCTGGGTGGAAGAATATCTTTCGGGATTCAAGGGGGCGCTGGTTATTGTTAGCCACGATCGCGCGTTCCTCAACAAGCTGGTCACAAGAATCTTTGAAGTGGCCAATGGTAAAGTTACTACATATACCGGAAACTACGATGATTACGAGTTGAACAAGCAGACACAGGAAGACATTCTTGTCTCTGCTTACAAGAACCAGCAGGAAAAAATTAAAAGGATAGAAAAGTTTGTTAACCAGAACCGCGTTAAGGCTCGAACAGCCAGCAGGGTCCAAAGCCGCCTCAAGATGCTGGACAAAATGGAAAAAGTCGAATTACCGACTCGACAGAGGAAACTCAAGTTTTCATTCCCCGCATCACCCGCCTCTGGTAAGCGAACACTTCAGATCAATGATCTGGTGAAAAAGTACGACACCAATGTTGTTTATAACGGTTTTGACTTCGCTGTGGACAGAGGTGAGCGCATAGGGCTTATCGGCCCTAATGGAGCGGGAAAATCTACCCTGATGAAGATAATAGCCGGAACTGTTCCACACGACTCGGGGGTAGTCAAATACGGACATAATGTCAAACCAGGGTATTTTGCGCAGCATCAGTCCGAGATGCTCAACTCGGAGCTTACAGTGCTTGAGGAGGCTTACTCGTCCTGTTCCACCGTCACCGAGCAGGAAGTGCGGAATCTTCTCGGAGCGTTTCTGTTTTCAGGCGACGATGTTTACAAGAAGGTCAGGGTCCTTTCCGGTGGAGAAAAAAGCAGACTCGCTCTCACAAAAATACTGCTTTCTCCTCCAAACCTTCTATTAATGGATGAGCCTACAAACCATCTGGACATTCCATCATGCGAGATCCTGGAGGACGGGCTAAGGAAGTACGACGGAACGCTCATACTGATCACACACGACAGAAGACTGATGAATGCCATTTGCACCGGTATTCTTGAAGTTGAAAAGGGTAGGCAGGAGTATTTCATAGGAAATTACGAGGACTACCTCTACAAGAAGAAACTAATCGAGGAAGAGAAGGTCCTGGAGGAATTCAATCCGCCTCCACTCCCTCAACCCGGACCTGATAAAGAAGCCATCAAAAGCGATGACAAAGAATCACGAAAGGATAGGAAGCGGAGGGAAGCACAGAATAGAATAATTTTGTTCAAGAAACAGGAACCTGTGCGTCGTGAGATAGCGGATATAGAAAAAAAACTGGAACAAGTGGAGCAGAGATCAAAAGAAATCCATACTTTCCTTGCTGATCCTGTTAATTACGAGAAAAAGGATATGATGAGGGCTGTGTTGGAAGAAGAGCCTGCTGTGAGCCGCGAGTTGAGATCGCTGGAAGAACGTTGGGAGGAATTGCAAAATCAGCTAGAGGAGATTGACCAGGAGATGGGGGCGTGATTCCCAAAAAAGTCCCCCGCATGAACGGCCCCATAAACACAAACAATTTCAAGCCAGGATACCAACCTTGTAGTCTCGTTTGCACATTTTGACTGCCAGCATGATCGTGTGAAAAGGCGTTCATTTTTCACGCGTTTCATTGCCGGTTCCACCGCTATCCAGAATGCCGTCTGCAAAGTCCGGATAAAGTTTCCTGAGGCAATCGGGACAGATACCGTGACTGAAATTGGCGTTAGTCCTGTCCCTAACGTAAACCTCCATCTGAATCCAGTTGTTGCCATCATCGCGTATTTTCTTACAGTTTGAACATATGGGCAACAAACCCCTCAATGTTTTTACCTCCGCAAGAGCTTTTTCCAATTTCTGAATGTTGGATTCAAGGGCCGACTGAGTCGCCAGCAAATCTCTCTCAAACCACTCGGCATTGAGCATGATGAAAGAAAAACAGATGACCAGTTCCAAAACTATAAAGATAATAAAGAAGAACAATTCGCTGTTAAGTGAAATCATGAACTCGAAGTTCGCAATAGTGAGGTTAAATAATGCCCGAATGATTGCAACTGCCGTGGCCAAAGCAGTTTCCATACCGAGAATCAGAAGGAAGACGGATTTAATCCTGAAATATTCCCGAAGGCTTATCCATGCGGTTAATCCGTGGAAGATCGAGAACGCCGCCGAAATGACCAGTGTCCTCCAGGCTCCTGAATCGAAATAATAGAAGGTTGAAATTGCGTGAATAGCCACGAGAAGCGGAATCACATAGATCCACAACGGAAGTTTAGCGACACCCAGAAAACGCCTCATGCCATCCAGATAAAATAATCCAGTCAGAGGCCAAAACATGTTCGCTAAAAATACCGAAATCTCAAAAGGTATGACTCCCCTAAAAGCCAGGGAACCATAAGTCAGGGCTGTCCCCACCACCCCAGCCATCCAATAGCTAAAGCCTGGAAAGGTTTTTCTCGAAAAGTAAAATACGGCCATACTCAAAGCCATGAACATGTTGAGTATGGCTGACGTGATCAACAAGAGCTTCATCAATACGTTCCTAGACTACCGAGCAATAGTAGACGACCAGATGCAGATCAACCCTATTGTAATTCCTGGCGCAGACCCATGAACGTAGGAGGTCCGCGGATACGATCATGAATAGGTTACCGACCTCACTCGCCTGAATCCCTGAAAAGGTGTGATTAACGCCAGGAAGCGAGCAAATGGGGAATGCTTGCGGGACAGATGCACCGGTTATCCGTCAGTGACTATTCCTCAGGACCATTTGACACCCGGCTGACATAGCCCCGTACGACATAACTCTCCTGGCACGGCCGAGGGCCAGCATGGCTAAGGAAGAGTCTTTTAAATTAGAGTCCGTGTCTTCTCTTGGATGAACGGAGCAGTTTTTTGAAATCGGCGTTTTGCTTGAAACGGCTCAAGGATCTCTCAGACATGGCCTTTTCCAGAACAGCATGCCCACCTGCCCTGACAGCCAGGCCAAGGACATCAAGAGCTAGTTTGTCGCGTCCGGTCCGGGCATAAACCAGGGCAGCGTTGTAATGAAGCCACTCCGGTTCAAACGGATCCTTTTCATCCATGGCCTGATGGTAATAATTCAGGGCCTGCTCATAGGCCCCCATTTCCATGTTCAGGTAAACCAGCCTGCTTACAGTGTAAGGCGCAAGACCAGAGAAAGATTTGAGTTTTTTCTGAATTTCCTCTGTCTTCCCACTGTCACCATTTATCCAGTAAGCAACTGCGAGATCAGCAAGCGCAAACTGGTCGTTAGGCTCCTTTTTAAGTCCGAGCCTGTAATGTTTGACCGCCTCCAGGGGGTTGCGCTTCTTGTAGAGGAAATAATATCCCAGGTGGAAATCAACCTGGGCATCATCAGGATTGGTTTCATGCGCTTTTTGAAACAGGCGCAAGGCGTCCTTCTCACGATCCATTTCAAGATACAGATGACCAAGCTCAGTCAGGAACTGACTGTCGGTAGGGTTTAATTCGACTGCGCTTCGCAAGTAGAGGAGCGCCTTGCGATATTCAGATTCATCAAGATAAATCAGGCCGATATTGAAGTAAGGATCGGCGTTTTCCCGGTCAAGTCCTATTGAGGCCAGAAAGTCCTGTTTGGCCTGCTCAATTCTTCCCATCTTCCAGCAGATGAGTCCTCGGTTGTTAAAAAGGTATGCAGACCCCGGTCCACTCAAACGAATCGCAGAATCAATGAAATCCCGGGCTTCTTCCAGCCGGTTCTCCTCATATCTCCTGAGGGCCTGGTCATTAAGACCCCTGATCTGTTTATCGCGTTCGTGTTCCTTAAGGTCTGAATATACAAGTGTTCCACTGCGAACGGACCTGACCTCGTATGCGTCAAGGAGAAGCGAATAATCGTTAAGTTCCATGTATTCGTCAATCATGGAAACTTCCACGACAAAAACCGGAGCTGTGAAGCGTGATCCGAAGAAAGTCACATAATAATAGGTGGTGACATCCTCTTCAATTTCCTCTATTTCCCAGATTTCATCAGGATGCTCAAGGGTAAATTCCACCCATGGGCCGAAGTATGTTTTGCCGAGATAACTTGAAGCTCCAAACAGTTGCGGGAAACAGGACTTTATGTCTTTCGGATTCGGAAAATCAGGAAGGCGATGTTCCAGTCTGTTTTTTTCAGGGGATTCTCTTTCAAATGACAGGTCTGCAACCTTGAATGCCATTCCTAACCCTCGTCAATAGCTCATAATATTACACGTTGCGCAGTCCTTCCGGGCTTGCCCCCCGGCAAAGATGACGCAACCGATAAAAACATTAATAAAAAATATCACGAAGACCTGCCAAGGTCAACCTGTTCAGCAGCCTCAGACTGCACAGAAACAGGATTTTCGTTCTTGATTTCGGTGAGTTTACCCTAATATTCCTGCACAAGGATGTCAGGCTGCCTTCAATAGCAAACATTTAGGGCAACTTTTTTAATTCCTTCTCAGTCGCCAATACAAGCGCCAGACCGGAACCGACTATTGCAGCGGTCTCAGTCCTCAGTATAGCAGGCCCGATTGATACCCCAATGAAACCACTGGATTCCAGCAGTCTTTTTTCATTCTTCGTGATCCCTCCTTCCGGTCCGACAACCAATGTCACCGATTTTGAACTTTGCCCCTGTAGCGCTCCCAGCAGCGTCACAGATGCTGAAGGTCCGTCCATGAAGATTCTAGTTCCTTCATCTTCCGGCATTTCAAGAAAATGGTCTAGGGTAACTGGATCAAATATTGTTGGTGTGACAAGCCTGCCTGATTGGGAGCAGGCGGAATTTATAATATTGCTCCACCTCTCTTTCCTGACCTGTGGCTTGCGATTACAACGTTCGAAAAGTATTGGAATGAACCTTTCCACACCCAGTTCCGTGCAGTGTCGCAAAATCTGTTCGATGGGATCCGGACGAACACATCCAAAAGCCAGGGAAATTCTTACCGCCGCATCACAGGATGTTTCAATTTCACGCTCGATGTCAGCCCAAAGTTCATTTTTCTTCTTGATATTCAGACGAACAAGAAAACTTCTTGAGCCATCAGAAGCAATCAGCAAGTCTCCCGGTTCAAGCCTCAGAGCTTCATAAACATAAATCCGGTTTGCCTCCGACAGTTTTACCCGGTCACTCAAGACTTCTTCAGCGGCGACAAAAATTCTTCTGTATTTTCTTGGAGAATCGCCTGAAAACATCATCCGAACCTTTGCCTTAAATATCTGTCAATCCTGTTGAGTCCTTCCAGAATATTTTCAGCGGAATTGGTGTATGAGAACCTTATAAACCCTTCAGCGTTTTCGCCGAAATCTATACCCGGAGTAACTCCGACCCTTGCGTCCTCAAGTATTTCAAAAGCAAATTTGTAGGAATCACTTGAGAATTTCCTTGCGTCAGCGAGAATGTAAAAAGCGCCAACTGGATCACTGCTGATTTCAAAACCGATTTCCCTGAGCCTTTTCAGCATCAGTATTCGTCTATCGTTGAATATGTTTCTCATTCTATCGGTTTCAGTAGAGGAATGTGTCAGCGCTTCCACACCGGCGTACTGAATGAAGTCAGCGGCGCTTATGAAAAAATTCTGGCTCATTTTCTGAATAGGCCTTACAAATTCGGGAAGACATATCAGGTAGCCAAGACGCCAGCCCGTCATCGCAAAGAGTTTTGAAAATCCGTTTACCACAAAGGCATTACGGGTGAATTCCAGTATAGTCCGTTCATGCCCCTCATAAACCAGCCCATGGTATATCTCATCCGAGATTATGGGAACGCCCAGACCTGACAATTTCTCCATATTCTCAGGAGTCATTATTGTTCCTGTCGGGTTAGAGGGTGAATTGACCATAATGGCTTTGGTTCGTCCTGTAATGGCCTTCTGGACTCTTTCGGGACTCAACTGGAAGCCTTCCTCTGGATAGACATTCACAAAGACCGGGTTCCCGCCCAGAAACCGCACAAAGTTGGGGTAGCAGGCGTAATGAGGATCAGACAGTATTATCTCGTCTCCTGGATCAAGAAGGGCTGCCAAAGCCAGCAGGATTGCGGGTGAGGATCCTGATGTCACTATGACACACTGGGGATCGACATCCACGCCGTATTTCCTTGAGTGATATTCTGAAATGGCCTTCTTCAGCTCCGGAATGCCAGTGCTGGATGTGTAATGGGTCTTTCCCGACTTCAAAGCCATTATCCCTGCATCTGTGATGTTGGAAGGGGTATCAAAATCAGGTTCTCCAACTTCAAGGTGGATTACGTCCGCACCACAGGCTGCCATGTCCATGGCTCTCTCCAGGACATCCATAACCAGAAACGGTGGAATCTGTCTTGAACGTTGAGATACGAAATGGTCAAAATTTTTCATGGATTAGGAACTCCGTTAAGAGTAGATAACACTGCATTATAATGAAGAAGAATCTATAAGTCTTTCAAAAACTAGTTGATTGATTCTGCAGAGTTTCTTTGTTACAATTCGTTTATCAAGGGGATTCTGGTATTTTACACATGGCGCAAATTAACATGAACAAAAAATTTAGGAACTGTTTTTACAGGAACGCTTTTTTACTTCTAAGCAGCGCTGTTATGTGTCTGATACTCTCGGGAACAGGTTATGGCGCTATTTATGGATTCAAGGACTCACAGGGCGCATTCCAGCCCAAGGTAACCGTTTCTTTGGGCAAAAAGGAGATAGTAATCTCCAAAATTGACCCTGAAGAGAAATTCAAATCTTTTGCCCTGATCCTTAACAAGAAAAACCAGAATCTACAAAAGAATGTAAACCAGATCAGCGTCGAATGGCTCAACGCCGAAAACAGGGGAGGCAAACCTACTACATTTGCAGGCCCAAGTTACGACGCAGCCAAACTCAGATTTGAAGAGCCCATGACCCGCTCGGTAACTTTAAAACTCACGGACAAAAGCGGAAAGAACCTTTTTGCTGTAAAGAGTTTTTCTGATCTGTTTACGATTCAGGTCGATCAACACACGCTTTCCCCTTCCGAATCCGGAGCTGAGGCTGATAGCCCCATCAAGTTCGGTTCTGGTCGCGACGTGTCCCTCAATCTGGACAAGACATCCTTGCAGTTTGATGAAAGTAATATCAAGAAAGGTGAAATAATCAATCTTGACAATCGCTCAGGACTTGACCAAGTGGTGGGGATAGAGCTGCCTGAAAAATTACTGCTTTATTATCAAATAGTTCGCAAGCCGGAACAGACCAAGGTTCCCCGTGAGAACTGGGACAGATTCAACATATCCAGTGATTCAGGAATATTCGTGGTATTGATCCCCGAGTCAGACCCAGGCCAACTCCAAGCCCTCAATGGGAAGGAGATACTGATAAAGGTTTATCAGGGAGATAAGACACGAGAGACAATCAGGGTTCCAATCAGGACAACGCCTGACGGCGCCCCTTCAGAATCGCCCCCTGCCGGAATTCAAACGCGTGACATTACATCCGGCAAACAGGTGGCATTACAAGAAAAAACATCTACCAAAGAGGTAGATCGACCCCCAGCATCAACAGAAGTCAAAACAGTACCCAGTTCTCCACCTCAATCAGCTTCGTCTTTCTGGAACTCCACCCTGGCATGGATAATATTGATACTTAATCTACTGATTTCCATGGCTGTTCTTGGATATGGAGCATTTATGCTTCTTCCAAGGATGCAGGTCCTTGAAGACCGACTTTCCAAGACTGAGATGTTTATCCATGGCAGTAGAGAGGCTATCAGGGAGGAGTTGGACCAGATGAAGGATGAGGTTTTTCGACATAGCGACAGGACATCTGGAACTGACTAGGCTCAATATTTCGGCGATTCTTCAAAAAAACAAACCCGAATTGACTAAACTCGATACGCTTGTTATATTTGGCGGTCTAGGTTTTGCCTTGAACTAATA
>CALDNG010000156.1 GCA_937915285.1 uncultured Desulfomonile sp.
GTCCCTACATCTGATTACGGTTTCGAATGGCTCGGTCGCTGCCTGAGTTTTGATGGCTTTCTCAATCCTGGTTGCCCACTCCCCTGAGACCTCATCCCTATATTCACGGTCTGGGTAAGCCGACTCCAACCACTGCTCCTCCGTGGAAACCTCAGACTCGTCATAACCAAACATCTCAAACCATTTTGGATTTTGATAAAGCAATTCCTGGTCTGTTTTTCCTATTACTGCAACAGCGATGGGAGCCTTTTCCAAAATAAAACCAATAAGTTCCGGGTGTTTGTGCCAATATCCATTGAATAGTCTGGCTCCAGGGGTGTCCTCTGCGTCAAGCGCTTCAGTGGAATTGTTTATGTCATTCATTAAACCGGACTCCGTCTAAGATAATTGGTCCTGAACAATTTATTGCGGCTGATTTCAAAACTGCCATCCAGGAGTTTGAAGCCAAAATGTTTGAACTGTATTGATTTAGTCAATCAGACAAAACGGAACCTATAATTAAGAACGGACCCTTCATTGGCTTATATTGGCCTAGCTTTTTTGAAAGATCATGTTACCATTTCAGGATAATGTCGCCATAGTTGATAAGTCAAAGAAATTTTGCATTTTTATAGTCGGAATTTTGTGATAGGCCAGGAGTCGGGGTTCTTTCTGTGGGTAAAGAAACCTGGGAATCTGTCTAGGGTTGGCCAGCTTTGTCCGGAATGGCGCAGAAAAATTTTGTTGAGAGGATTCCATGACCAGAAGCATCGGTGTGGCTTTGGGTGGAGGAGGGGTGCGAGGTCTGGCGCATGTTCTTGTTTTAGAGGCGCTTGATGAGCTTGGCTATCGCCCTGATGTGATAGCCGGGACAAGCATGGGGGCGGTCATTGGAGCGCTGTATGCCTCGGGGCTGTCCGGGAAGCAAATCAGGGAACAAATCGCAAGACATGCTGTACTGGAGAGCGATACATGGCCGGATATTTTCAGGAAGAAGACGGACCTTCTGAAATGGGTGGACGCCTTTTCTTTTGATCTCGGTAGGGGAGGGCTCATAAATGCTGATAAGTTCCTAGACTACCTTTTGTTGGAGGTAGGGGAAAACACCTTTGAAAAACTTGAAATACCTCTGATTGTTATAGCAGCCGATTTCTGGGGGGGCACAGAAGTCATTTTCGAAAGTGGAGACCTTCTCCCTGCAATCAAGGCGAGCATGGCGGTTCCTGGAGTTTTTAGTCCAGTGATTATAGGGGAAAGGACGCTTGTTGACGGAGGGGTCGTGAACCTTGTTCCCTACGACCATGTAATCCCCCGGTGTGACATCTCGATAGCAGTGAACGTCGCCAAGTCTCGAACTTCAGGAAGGAATGACGCTCCATCCGTTCTGGAGTCGATACTTGGCGCTTTCGACATTATGCAGATAGCGGCGTTAGCCGCGAAAATGAAACGCCAAAAACCAGATGTTTACATACATCCCGAAATCAATGACGTCAGAATGTTCGACTTCAACAAGATAGAGGATGTTTATCGACAGACTGAGCCAGCCATTGATGAGCTACACAAAAGTCTTGAAGAACTCTCTGTAAAACGTTTGCGCTAAAATAAGCCTGCCCCCTCAGACCGTGTCGGCCTGCTCCAGATTTAGCATGAGCATTTTGACAGAAGCCAGTATTCTTTTACAATTTCTGTTAACAGCAGGAAAGCTATCCGAACTATTATAAATTTTTAGCGTTAATTCATTCAACTGTTTAACGTTATCATAGAGTTGACGTATTTCATGTTCGGTCGTCATGGAGTTAACCTTTCTTTCTAAGGTCTTTAAATCTCTTTGCTTTAACCTCGTATCTGGGTAAGCTGCCCTCAGGAAACAACTCTAACTTGTATCCCAGGTTAGTTTTCAGCCTCAATTCCGTTTTCAAACGGGATTTAAGTTCTTCAATTTCCGATTCTGACTTGACCAAAGCCTCCACCTTCAGGGATATTTCGTCAATGTCTCCCTTCTTGTCTACCGTCACCTCATATTCATTACCTAAGGCCGGTATCGAGCGAACAACGTCTTCAATGGCGGAGGGCGCCAAAAGAACCCCCTTAACCTTGGTTATGTCGTCAGCCCTTCCGATGACCCCACCCTTCAAAAGCCTGAAAGTCCGTCCGCACTCGCAATTGTAATCAGCATACTCAACTATGTCCTTGGCGTCAAAACGGATGCATGGCTGAGCAATACGGTCGAGGGCCGTAATTACCAACTTGCCTGGTCTACCGGGTTCAGTTATGACATCTCCGGTTTCCAGGTCCTCTATCTCGGCAAGAAACATGGCCTCATTTATGTGAAGGGCGCCTGGCTGACTGCTACACTCGAACCCCCACGCCCCGATCTCGGTCGCTCCCACATGATCAAATACTTTCGCTCCCCATGCCGCTTCAATTCTTTTCTTGGTCGCCGGAACAAGGGCTCCAGGTTCGCCAGCGCAGGTGATCCTGCCTATCGAAAGATACTCCGCCGGATCGACTCCCAGCTTGTTTCTAGCCGTATCAGCCATTCCCAGGACGTAAGTCGGGGTCGCCATCAAGGCAGTCGCGCCTATTTCCTTCATTTTCAGGATACGCGATTCTGTATCCAGAACTCCCCCCGGAACTGTCTCACATCCGATCTTTTCACTGGCGTAATGTCCGGCCCAAAAGGCTACAAATATATTGTATCCAAAAGGGATGAACACTCGATCAGACGGCCGGTAGCCCTGAGCCCATAACAGGGTGGCCCAGCATTCGGACCACCACTCCCAATCCTGCCATGTGTCAGGTTGATAGACCGGCTGTCCCGTCGTTCCGCTGGTCTGCCTGAACTCAGTCACTTCTTCAAGTGGGACGCAAAGTATGTCTCCGTAAGGAAAAGGTTCCTTGCGCTGTATCTCCCGCATCATGGACTTTTCCACCTTAGGAACCAGACGTATATCCTCCAGCTCCTTTATGTCACCAGGCTTTAAGCCCGCCGAATCATACAGTCCACGATGGAATTTTGAGTTTTGATAACCCCATTCAAGGATTCTCCTGAATTTTCTGAGCTGAAGCTCCTGTAATCTTTCGACAGGCATGGTTTCCAGATGGGGATTCCAATACGAAACCTTCGAATCCATGGGCAGTCCCTCCCTAAGCTATTGTTACAGAATGCCCCCCGAAGTGTCGAGCTTGACGTCACATGACCGATCGAGTTGTTTCACATGGATAAAACGGGAAAAAACCTCAAAAAGTCCATAAGAATGCAGTTTGAGACATTGGGCGACCATTCTTTACAGGGAATGGAATGGTAATCCGGCAAAACCCTTTTGTCCTGGCCATTCTGACCAGGACAGGGGCTTATTCCAGTTCCTTTTTCTTCATGGTTACGTACAGTCGCTCGGATGTAACCGGCAACTCATTTATCCTGACGCCCGTGGCGTCGTGGATGGCATTGAGAATTGCCGGAATAGTTGGCATTATTGCGCCTTCCCCCACCTCTTTGGCGCCATAGGGCCCATTGGGCTCATTGGATTCAACGATTATCGACTTGACGTTGGGCATGTCCAAGGCAGTGGGTATTCGGTATTCGCCAAGAGAAGGGTTCAAAACCCGACCCCTGGAATCGAATTTAACCTCTTCAAAGAGGCATTCGCCCAATCCCATCGATAGAGAGCCCTGCATCTGTCCCTCTACGAGCGTTTTGTTAATAGCCAGGCCACAGTCATGGGCGTCGGTCATGTTTTCGACCGTAACCTCGCCCGTTTCCATATCTACTTCTACCTCCACGACCTGGGCGGAACAGCCATAGGCCGGTGAAGTCCCAACAGCCGCTCCCTTGTAAGATCCTCCCAGACGAGGCGGCTTGTACTTGCCGGTCCCAACTATCGTGCCATATTTGAGGTAAGCCATCCTGGCGGCCTCCCTGAATGAGAGGAATTCGCCGGCGGGTTGATCGGTCCAGCCTCTATGTTCCTTGATGTACAGTGATCGGATCTTTTCAAAATTGCCCGGCTGACCATCGAATTTTACTATCCCGTCACAAAAGGTAATGGATTCTTCGGGGCATCCCATTTCCTGGGACAGGTAACGCAATATTATTTCCTTTATCTGTTGAGCAGCGTCGCGCGTAGCGTGGCCGGTCATCATCGTCTGACGAGATGAATATGCCCCCAGATCAACGCTCAAGTCTGTATCACCAGAGATAACCTTGACTTTCTCCAGAGGAATACCGAGCGTTTCGGCTGCAATCATTGCCATGGTAGTATCAGACCCCTGTCCTATCTCAGCAGAGCCTGTCTGAAGAGTAGCGGTTCCGCCATCCTCACTGAGTTTGATGACTACTGTTGAATGATAAGTGTCGGACCTGTATATGGGATAGCCGGCGCCTGAGACAAAGAAACCGCAGGCCATGCCGATTCCCTTCCCTCTGGGGAGACGTCCCTTTTTGTCTTTCCAACCGGAATGATCTTTTACCGCCTCGATACATTCCCTCATCCCAAGGCTCGACATGTCAAGCTCATTCACCGTCATGTCACCCGTGGTCATGATATTCTTCAGCCGAAGCTCAATAGGATCCATACCCAATTTTTCGGACGCCATATCAATGAGTTGTTCGAACGCCGCCCGGTGAGCCACCCCTCCATGCCCCCGCTGTGCCCCACAAGCAGGCTTGTTGGTGTAGGCCCTGTAGCCGTCATATTTCATGGCCTTGAGTTTATAGGGACCGCCAAGTAATGATCCTGCATAATATACCGTGGCTATACCAAAACTCGTGTAAGCCCCGCCGTCCAGGATGGCCTTGTTTTTCAGAGCTACCATGGTCCCGTCTTTTTTCAGTCCCAGGGACATCTCGGCGAAGAACTGGTGGCGTGCACGGCTGTGAAGGAATACCTGCTCCCGGGAGTAAGTCATTTTTACCGGCCTGCCCGTCTCGCGCGAAAGCAGCGAGCAGCTCATTTCAAGAGGTGTCGCCTCGCACTTGGGCCCAAATCCTCCACCAACATAAGGTTTTATGACTCTGACGTTACCAACCGGTATCTTGAGAACCATCGCAACCGTTCTCATGACATAATGAGGGACCTGGGTGGATGTGTGTAGCGTGAGCCGTCCGTCCAGATCATATATTGCCACACAGGAATGAGGTTCCAGGAAGGCGGCGTCCTGGCGCTTGTTCAGAAAAGTGTGATCGACTATCAGGTCGCATTCCGCAAATGCCGCCTCAGTATCGCCAAATTCCTGGTGAACTTCGGCATTCAGGTTGCCGGGGTATTCATCATGAATCTGGGGAGCGCCTTCCTTCATGGCTTCAAACATGTCGAAGATAGCTGGAAGTTCCTGATAATCGACCTTAATCAGGCTTAAGGCCTCCATGGCTGTAGCCTGATCTACCGCAGCCACGGCGGCGATCTCATCACCGACATAGCGGACCTTGTCATGAGCGAAAAGTGTTTCATCATAACGGGCAGGCGAAACACCATATTTGACCAGCCCTGCCTCCTTGGCCGTGACTACCGCCTTAACACCTTTAAGTTTTCTTGCCTTGGAAGTGTCAATGTTGATGATTCTGGCGTGAGCGAGAGGGCTTTGGAGAATTGAGGCGTAAAGCATACCGGGGAATTTCATGTCGTCAGCATACCTGGCTTTGCCGGTCGCCTTTTGGGGAGCGTCTAATCTGGGAACCCTGGAGTTCAGCACGCTGTATTCATTCATGTTACGACACCTCCTCTGAACTCATCGTTTCGGCGGCTGCCTCAATCGCCTCTACTATTTTCTGATACCCGGTGCATCGGCATAGATTACCCGAGATGGCAGTCCGGATTTCCATCTCAGTTGGCTTCGGGTTCGAGTCCAGCAAAGCCTTGGCTGACAAAATCATACCGGGAGTGCAAAAGCCGCATTGAATGGCGCCTTTATCAACAAAAGCCTGCTGTATCGGATGAAGCGTCGCTCCATCAGCCATTCCCTCTATCGTCAATATATCCTTGCCATTAGCCTGTATTGCCAAAACCAGGCATGAGTTTACAGCCCTACCTTCCATGATGACAGTACATGCGCCACAATCCCCGAGTCCACATCCGTGTTTGGTTCCTGTCAATCCCAAATCCTCTCGCAAAAATTGCAGGAGTGTGCGGTTTGGCTCAACAGCGGCTTCAACCGTTTCGCCGTTAATTGTCAATCTGATTATCTG
>CALDNG010000157.1 GCA_937915285.1 uncultured Desulfomonile sp.
GGAGAGGATGGACAAAGAGGCGTTAATTCCTGCAATCAATCCCTGCGCAGCGGGCTCTTCATAACCTGATTTTCCGTTGATCTATCCAGCCAGGACCAGGCCCGGATAGGTTTTGGACTCTAGGGTGAGCTTGAGGCATTTGGGATCTATGTAGTCGTACTCGATGGCGTATGCCGGTCTGACTATCTCGGCACACTCAAGGCCGGGAACCGATCTGACGAGTTCCAGTTGCAGCTCCGCTGGCAAAGAATTACCCAGGCCCTTCAAGTAAAGTTCGTTAGTCCTTAATCCCTCGGGCTCGGCTACCACCGGGTGACGGTTACGCTCAGGAAACCTGGCAACCTTGTCTTCAAGTGATGGGCAGTACCTTGCAGGGGCCCCCTTAATGGCTCCGGAATACAACGAGGAGCGTATTAGATTGTCCCTAACGATAGCGTGGGTCAGGTCTGAGGTGTAAGTACGAAAGCACGATCGATTGGGTCTGAGTATTTCCTCCGTTGAGATGGAGAATGGCCTCGCTATCCCGTCACCTGGATCTTCCACCATGGCGCCCAGATTGACAGTGGTTCCTTTGACCCTCGGTGGGGTTCCTGTCTTGAATCGTCCCCATGGTAATGACATATTCCTGAGGAATTCAGCCAAACGTTGAGCGGGAAATTCTCCGGCCCGCCCTGCCCCATAACTTACCGGGCCTTGGTGAATTTTACCGGCAAGAAAAGTTCCTGTGGCCAGAATTACGGCTTCTGAATGGATTTTGTAACCAGAGCGCTCTATTATGCCTACGCATTTCGCTTCGTCCAGTATCAGCCCATCTACCATTTCCTGCCGGACCAGGATGTTTGGCTCTGATTCGACCGCTGATTTCATGGCAATGGAATAATCCAGCCGATCACATTGCATCCTGGAACCCTGAACCGCAGGACCTTTACTGGTTCCCAGGTTCTTATACTGGATGCAGCTTGCGTCAGCCGCCTTGCCCATCTCACCGCCTAATGCGTCAATCTCTTTGACCAGATGACCTTTTCCCAGCCCTCCAATGGATGGATTGCACGGCATAAGCCCGATGGAATCGGCGCTCAGGGTGTACATCCAGACAGTCAAACCCATCCTGGCGGCAGCAAGCGCAGCCTCGCAACCGGCATGCCCCGCCCCAACCACTATTATCCTTGGATCACTAATTTTGGGCCGCCTTATCTTTCTCTTTCTGGGGTTGTTCCATTCTGACCATCAACCATCTCTGGGTCTTGTTCGGTCCAAAATGGACCAGGGCTTCGGTCTGGTCGAGGGTCAGATTGTAAATCCCGGTTTCCATAACTATGTCGCTGTCCTTACCATCAGCAAAAGACCAGGCTGCCCGCTGCGTTTGCCTGTCCACCGAGCCTTTCACCGGTCTGGTTGTGTCCGTGCCGGTATTGTAATAGGTTCCCTTAATGATGCCCTGCTTGTCAACCGCCAGTTGGAGCAGTGTATTTGAACTGCTCGTCCCGACCTGCGTTAGAGCAAAAACACCAAGCGGCATCAGCTCTTCATCAGCCTGCGTGGGGCTGTCAGCAGGCGTGGCGATTTTGCTGGCCTGATTGTAGTATTCCGGAGCCGACGCTACCGGGGTATCGTTGGAATAGACGTTATCACCCTCGTAATAAATTCCTGAAGAATAGTCGTAGTACTGTGGCGAGGCCCAGGCTGTTCCTGCAATCCAGCCGGCTAAAGCGCCCCATGCCGCCGGCCTCCACCAGTGATTCCAGGCATACTGGTAACGTCCCATGTTCTCCCAATACTGGTGAGCCAGGTTTGGGTGAGCTGCCCACCATTGAGGAGTAAAAAGGTTGTCATATCGGTTTTGGATGTTGTTTCTGACCTGGTCGGCGTTGATCTTGTCTCGTGCCGGTAGTTTGTCCGGTTGACCATCCCTGGAAAGGTCCCTGTTCATCCTAGCAGGCCGGTCACCACTGCCGATTCTGTCACCAGATCCAGGTCGTTCCATCAGATGTTGCGCTCCAATTGCGCCAATTGCGCCTGCTGCTGCGCCAGCTCCAATTTTTCCAAGATCAGACAGACCTTTCTGACTCTCAGGAGGCAGATTCAGGAATTTCTGGAGGTTATCCTTTGTGGGCTTTGATTGAACCTCCATAGGTAAGTCTCTGTCAAACTGCTTTCCCCTACCCTGCCTGATCTCTGAGGCCGGCTTTGACCTTCTTTCCATCTGGCGGCTCTCTGGTTCGCGGATCCGTTCTCTCCTGTATTCACCGCCCAGATGTCCACCAAACTCTGATCCACCGCCTCTGAATTCAGAACCTCCAAATCCTGAGTGACCTCCGCCAAATCCCCCGCGGCCACCACCAAAACCGCCCCTGGCCTCAGTGGAATCTACAGTCCAAAGCATGATCGATACAATGAACATCAAAAACATGAAAATTCTTCTCATGGCGACCTCCATGACGTGTCACTTATTTCTTGTCTTTTTTGGGCTTGTGATCAGATTTTCTAACAACTACAATTTCTTCGGTGTTAGGCAACGGCGTTCCGGATACCTCACGACCTGTTGATCTCCAGATAAGCCTGTCAGGGCCGTCTGGTCTAAAAATATTTATAGCAGAAGCTCTCTTCCCATCAGCAAGGATTGAAGACATGGTTACAGACCAACCATCCACGTCCTTGGACCATGTCCCTTGCCCCATGGCCCCTTCCGAATCAAAAACCCATGATTTCAGAGACTTTGAAACGGGATCCCATCCAATAAAATGATAACCCTCGAACTCGCTGTCTCCATTTATTGAAATCCTGAAGCGTCCCTTTATGAAACTCTTGTTAGGCTCCCATTCGAATTTTGTCTCAACCGTTTCGTCATTCTTGCTGTCAACCCATTCCCCGATAAGCCATGACAATTCGGATAGTTTGGAGTAGCTTTCAAATGAAGCCAGATGCTCGTCATCCATCCTGGAGATCAGCCACCGGTCCTTTTCCCTGGTGAATATGGCCGTGTATTCCAGATCATTTTGTTTTTTCCCCGGAAGCTCAAGTCTGACCGCACCCCTGGCTACAGCCCTGGAATCTGAAACCATTAAAATTCTGGGCGAATTCAATAGACTAATCTTCGCCTCCGGCTGTTCCCTGAAAAAAGAATCAAGCCTTTTGCGTAATTTCTCTGGACCTTTTATTTTATGTCCGCCAGGCGCTTTGTATTCGGCGTCAGCGCTCCAGTATTTGACTGCAGATGCTGCATCATGACGGTTAAACGCTTCGAAATAGCCGGTGAGTGTCTGCCGAACCATTTCGTCCCGGTTTTTTGAGTCATCGGCAAGAATTGAGCCTGAGGACAAAACCAGAAATAATGTCACAACAATCATGACCCGAGAATGTTTCCTCATGATAAACCGCCTCTCTTTTAATACAGTGAAAACAAAAGGATAAAGCAGGTGACGAGAAACAGGACAAGGGCCTGGTAAATGCGCCTAACTCTCCGAATTTTATAGTTTGGCAGCTAAGCAAGCATCGGACCCGGTAGATCCAGTGCCTCATGCCGGCTCGTTTCAGCATGATAATCCAGAAATCACTTGGTAGAGCTTAGGATTGCAAACCCGGGTTTGAACTAAGTCAGCATGATGCCAAGAGATTATTTTTTCTGAAGTTGAATGTTTTTTGATGTTTTGTCAAGGTCAGTATCGGGCCAAGATGAAACCGCAAACTGCAAATGATTTTGGAATTTACCAAAACAACTCCACAAAGATCCAGGAGAATCACGTATCGGCCCCACGATGAGATTAACTACGACTCCTTATTTCGTTTTCTAGCTCAGCTTCTGAAATATCGCTTCCCTCAACGATTACATCGTCATCTATCATAATCGACGGAGCCCCTGGAAGGTCAGTTTCAAGCCACTCATCAGACCTGTAATGCTCCCGTGAATGTATGACTGTTTCCACATCCAAAGCATATTTGGCGCTCAGACCGGGCGCAATTTCCATAAAATGGGTTCAGGCGTTGCCATTGGGTTGGTTGAGGAATAGTCTAAGCTTCATCTCTTGCTCTCCTTTGTCCGATAGAATTACTGTGACTCCCAATATATATTGTTGCACTTCTCCCATCAAGAATATAACCAGGCCAGGAAGTTTTTACTGTCTATAAACTGTCGCCGCTGCTATATTTCGGGCTCGGCAAGCAACTGAGCGTCTGAAAATGTAGGCTCATGAAAAACGGTCTGGTGAATTTCAGCATTTGATTCGGTATGTTGGAAAGGATGACAACGCATGGATACCCAGGTTATAGAGCAAAGGGCCAGAGAACTTTTTGGCGCGGGTTTTCGTTGAGCGGAGAGTGTTCTGCTCGCCGTGGCTGAGCGTACATGTATTCAATCCGAACTGATCCCCGCAATAGCGACCGGTTTTTGCGGAGGGGTGTCTCGAACCAGGGGAATGTGCGGGGCAGTGAGTGGCGCGGTAATGGCGCTGGGAATGCTATATGGCAGAACTCAAGCGGGATCATCCACTGATGTAATTTATAAAAAGGTTCAGGAACTTATCGCTGCTTTTGAAAAGAGTTATCATACAATTAACTGCTTTGAACTAATCGGTTGTGATTTTAATCTTGAATCCGATCAGGCCAGATGGAAAGAATCTGGACTCGCCGAACAGTGTCTCGAATATACCGCTGTTGCAGCTCGCCTGGTGGCTAAATCCATCACTGAAGATTTCCCAAGGTGAGTTTCAGATTCTATTGCAGTAGTATCTGAAAAACCCTCTTGAAATCTTTCTGGCATGAACTAGGCCCTTCCCTGTTTTCAGTCTGTCTTCTTTGACGACCGTCCCACTTGAGGCTCCTCCTGATTCTATTATGGTCTGGACTGCAAAAAAGTCTTAATTTTTACTACTTGACTTAAGTCAATGTCTTCTTGTTTTCCTCCTGCTAAACTGGTGCAAGCGTCAAGGATTCAGTTTATGCAGATTTCGTCAGGAGCTTTTCCTGAGGGTTTCCAAAATCAGTTGCATACGTTTCCAGTCTTTCCGGTCCGACGGATGACAACCCTTGGAGGAATTCGCATGACTAGAGAAACAGCCGCAGGTGAGCATGTTGATGGTGGAATGGAGTATCTTAGTCAACGTGCTTTGTCGAATCATCAGAGAATTGCATTGACTGAATCGTATTGTCTCACAAAGCAGGAATGTAACATCGCCACCGAGTCGGCAACCGTGGCTAAGTCAGTTGAAACGGATCATCTTAACTCGACTCTATCCGAGGAGGATATTTCATTCCTCATGCGGACAGAGCTTCTAAGGGTAATACCTGAGCGATTTCAGCGCACAGCGCTCAAGTCATTAAGAAAGATATGTTTTGGCGCAGGCCAACGAATTATCTGCCAGGGATCGCTAGGGGACAGCCTCTTTCTGATCCAACGAGGGAAATGCTTAGTAATCCTTGAGAAGAATCATGAATTTCACGTCATCGGTAACATGAAGCCCGGCGATATCTTCGGTGAGTTAGCGCTACTTACAGGCGATTTCAGAAGCGCCCATGTGGAAACGCTGACTGATGTGGTGGTTTGGTCTTTAGACAAGGTGAGGTTCGAGCATATTGCGAATAACAGTCAGGAACTGGTCGAATTCTTGACGGACCTGGCGACTGAAAGGCTGTGTAGCCAGAAAATTACCGCTGAAAAAAATGTAGGACGATACAGGGTAACTGATGTGATAGCTGAGGGAGGCTGGAGCATTGTATATAAGGGGTTCCATTCAGTTCTCAATTTGCCGGTCGCAATCAAGATGCTCAAGCATTCCATGGCATTGGACTCGGATTTTTATGAGTCATTCCAGAGAGAAGCAAAAACTATAGCATTGCTAAACCATGACAATATCGTAAGGGTCTACGACATTGAACAGAGTTACAAGACTGTCTTTATTATCATGGAGTTCCTTCGGGGGATTACTTTGAGACAGGTCATAGATTCCGGAGTGGGCCTCCCACTTCCCAGAATTCTGAAAATACTCCTCCAGATATGCTATGGCCTGGATTATGCTCATGCTCAGGGTGTTGTGCATCAGGATGTTAAGCCTGGAAATGTCTTCATAGTTGAAGGTGATAAAGCCAAGATAGTGGATTTCGGATTGGCCACCCCAATAGGTGGCTGCTCGGATGATCTCCCGGGCACTCCGCATTACATGGCCCCGGAAC
>CALDNG010000158.1 GCA_937915285.1 uncultured Desulfomonile sp.
AGACTCGCCATCTTTATTGATGGAGAATACTGGCATGGTGGGCAATGGATCAAACGTGGCCTGTCATGCCTAGAAGATCAGTTCCGAAAAAGCTCCAATCCCCATTACTGGCTAAAAAAAATAAGAAACAACATGAGACGTGACGTGGAAGCAACCGCAGCGCTTCTGAAAGGTGGCTGGAAGGTCCTGCGTCTATGGGAATCCAGCGTAAACGAAGATGTTTCTGGGTGTATGTCACTGGTCATGGATGCCCTCGAGAGCAATCAATCAAATGGCTCTTCAAACTGGGTAATTCCGTTCAAAACAGTTGCGGAGTTCTTCGCTGGAATAGGATTGGTCCGCTTGGGGCTGGAGTCTGGAAACTGGCGGGTCATTTATGCAAACGATATTGACAGAAACAAGCGTCAAATGTACGTAGACCATTTTGGAGATGAGAGTCAAAAATTCGATCTCAGGGACATCCGTGACATAAAAGCTGCAGCCATTCCTGATGTGACGCTGGCTACCGCATCTTTTCCATGTAATGACACATCTCTAGCGGGCGGGCGAAAGGGCTTTGAAGGCGATAAGTCATCAACCTTCTGGGAATTTGTCAGGCTTTTGCGCGAGATGGATTCACGTCGTCCGCCGATTGTTCTGATAGAAAATGTGGCGGGTTTCTTGACCTCCAATGGCGGAAAGGATTTTGAAGCAGCCCTGAGGGCCATCAGCGAGCTTGGTTATCTTGTAGACTCATTTCAGATAGATGCCTCAAGTTTCACACCACAGAGCAGAAAAAGACTTTTTGTAATAGGCACGCTTGAGCGACTGATCTCGAAAGAGGATTGGTGGACGAATGTCCCGGTAGTGGAGGGTGTTCTCAGGCCAAGGAAACTGGCCGGGTTCATCAACGGGCATGACGCAATCAAATGGCTTTCAAGGCCTTTACCGAACCCCGGTAGATCCGGCGTGAAACTAAAGGACATCATAGAATCAATAGATGACGATGATCCGGTCTGGTGGAGCAAGTCACGCTCTGAATATCTCCTCGGACAAATGGATGATTTTCATCGTTCCAAATCCCTGGCCATCATTGAAGGCGCTGATTACGAATACGCAACAGTTTTCAGGAGAGTGAGAAAGGGTGTTACCCGAGCTGAGCTACGAAATGACGGCATGGCCGGATGTTTACGAACCCCACGAGGAGGAAGCGCCAGACAGATATTGTTCAGGGGTGGGAGGGGAAATTTCAGAGTCCGGCTCCTGACTTCCAGGGAATGCGCCAGATTGATGGGAGCGGGAGATTACACGATTAACGTCTCCGAATCCCAGGCTCTACACGGATTTGGTGACGCCGTGGTAGCCCCGGTACTTGAATGGATAGCAACATACTACCTCAATCCTGTCGTCAACCTGCTCTTGAGAGGGCGTGTCATTGCGCCAAGGGACGTTGTCGATGCCTGAAACCGGTTCCACTGGCCCGTAAAATCTATCGCATAGCAGCTAGGCCAAATTGTTTCTTGACTAGTTTTCATTAGACGTCTAATCTATTGCTGAATTGGTAGCTTTAGCTCGGTGTTAATTTGTACGGAAATATCTTGCCTGAAAAATTCGGAACTACAACCTTATGGATAAATAACAGCAAGCTGTTGTATTTGTGGGACCACCCTTAAAAGGATTCGAAGGGGGGATACCCGTTGATTTCTTCAACTAATTCAAGTTCTTCAGCATCAAGTCATATCGGTTTGTCCACGAAAGGAGAATGCTTTCATGCGAGTTATAACCGTGTGCGTGGGGAGCGCGTGCCATTTGAAGGGCTCCCACGAAATCATTAACTACTTCAAGGAGGCCATAGCCCAGTCAGGTCTCGAAAAACAGGTCGAACTCAAAGGCACATTCTGCATGGATCACTGCACTGACGGAGCCAATTTACTAATTGACGATGTTTTGTTCCATGCGGGTTCGATCGATGATGCCCGAAAAATTTTCGAAAAAGAAATCATACAGAAGAAATAGCTCAGGGGTGGCGCGTTATGGAGCAAGGCAAGGTTGGTCGTCCGCCGTGGAGGAGTTGGGCTGACTTTCTGAGTTGGGCCCAGGATTTTTCACTCAAGAAAAAGGTGTTGGGAGGTTTCCTGGGGGTAGCCATCCTCATCGGCCTGGTTACGGTGATACTCGGGATGAGACTGGCCAAGCACACCATAATGGAAGAGGCCAGAAACAACCTCAACGGAGATTTGGCCACCGCCGGTTTTATTCTCGCAAACTACCGGGAGAATCTGGAACTCAAAGTCAGACTCATCGGTGGTTCAGAGAAAATCCCCGAACTGATCATTCAAAATGACATCTCCGCGATCCGTAACAGGCTCGCCATGCTCAACATAGAGAATGATCTGGATTTCCTGTCTGTTATAGATCAATCCGGAAAATTGGTAGCCAGGGCTTTTCAAATAGATTGCAAGGGGGGAGATCTAAGCAATCCTGTCATTCGAAGCGCCCTCGAGGGCAAAGGAGGGTCTGGTTTCAGAATAATAGAAACAGACTCACTCTCCGAAGACAACCCAACTCTTCACCAAAGACTCGCAAAAGGGGGTCTGAAGACCGCCATGGTGCTCGAGTGCGCTTACCCTGTCCTGCATGAGACCTCCATCCTGCACGAGTCCAAAGTAATTGCAGTCGTTTATGGCGGTATACTGGTCAACAACAACAATGCGCTGGTTGACCGAATAGCCAAGAGGGTTTTTCGCGGTCAGGCACACGAGGGCAAGGAAGTCGGTTTTGTTGCCATTTATCAAGGTCCGGAAGCTATCAGCTCAACTCTGAGAGGACCTGACCATTTACCGCTGACCGGTTTTACAATGGAAAAATCGCTTCAACGGTTGGTTCTGCATAACGGTCAGACGGAAATATCACATCACACTCTTATAAACACGGATTACCTTTCGGCTACTGAACCAATCCGCGACGTGATGGGAGAAATAATCGGGGCCATTCAGGTATCCACCATGGAACGCCCGATCATATCTGTAATTGACAGGTTGGTCGGGGCCTTCCTCATCATAGCACTGTTCGGCGTAATTCTAATGGGTGGTATTTCGTACGTCCTGGTTAACTGGATAAACAGGCCCCTTGAGCAGATGCTGCTGGCTGCAAAGAGAGCGGCTGAGGGTGATCTGACGCATGAAGTTCCGGTTGTAGCTCGCGATGAAGTTGGAGAGCTTGCGGCTACCTTTAACCTCATGATACGCAATCTTGCGGAATCCCGTGGTAAACTCGAAGAATGGGGCAAGCAGCTTGCCTCAAAGGTGGCTGAACAGACTGGTCAGTTGAACCAGGCGCGAGAACAGGTCGAACGAGTCAAGAAACTGGCTTCACTGGAAAAGATGGCCGATGGCATGGCCCATATCATGGCTCACATATCAGATCCACTTATGGCAGTACCCGGAGAGGATGACGAAACTACGAGCGCCACAAGCAGGATTCTTGTACTCGATATAGATGACAATGTTTTGGATGTCTGTCAGAGAATACTTGAATCTGAAGGGTTTGAAGTTAAGCTTACTGGTTCGGTAGAGGAAGCCCTGGGAGAGTTGGAACGAGAGTTTTACGATGTCCTGATTACCGACATTGACATGCCCTCGATGGGGGGCAAACAGTTGCTCAAGGAGATCAAAATCCGTCAGCCCGAGATAATTGTCATATTGACCGCCTCTTTTAAGAACACCGAGGAAGCGGTTGAAACTGTCAAGGCCGGGGCTTATGATTACTTGCCGAAGCCGTTTGGTCCGCATCAGATCCTTCTTATGGTCTACACAGCCCTTCAGGCTCGACAGATGCTGGCCAAGACCCGAAGGCAGCACGCTTCGCAGAGGGCGGAGACGATATTCCAGAGATTGCCTGTGGCCATATCACTGGCAGATAGCGCTCACAGGGTGGTTTACAGCAACAAGGCATTTCTGGAGCTGGCTACCAGGGAGAATCAGGAAGAGGTTCAGGGTAAAACATTCAGCGAACTCTTCGGCGTTGATCCCCTGGAGGGAGCCCAGGAATCCGGAGGCTCCAAATGGCTGGAGTTGCCTGAAGTGGGCAGAACAGCCAAACTGTATAATTTTAAACTGCCGGAAGAGGACTTGCGGGTCCTGATGTTGCTCGATGTTACTGAAACCCTGATGAAAGATCAGCAGGCCGAAGTATTCAAGACTGAAACCATAAACAAGGCTCACCAGGTCATACACCAGCAGATGAGAGTTGCGCAGGAGATAGCAGGATTGTTGGGAGAAACCACCGCTGAAACAAAAGCTGCCCTCTTTGAATTGATAAAATTGGCCGGTGAAGGGGGAACAGCTAGATGAGCCAGCCACTATTCATAGAATCAGGAGGCGCGAATATCTGCAAGCACGGTGAAATTCTGTGCGGCGACTCGCTCTCCGTGGCTCCTATCGGAGGCGGGAAATTAATGGTTTTGTCGGATGGATTGGGTAGTGGGGTGAAGGCCAACATTCTGGCCACATTGACCACTAGGATTGCGACAAGACTGATGGAGCGTGGATTACCGCTGGAAGAGGTGGTGGAAACCCTTACCGATACCTTGCCGGAATGCAAGGTCCGAAAAATCGCCTATAGCACTTTCACATTGCTAAAGGTCAAAGAAGATGGACGTGTCTACCTGGCTGAGTTCGACAATCCGCCAACTTTTTTCCTGAAACGAGGTTATATAAGCGAATTAAAGTATCGTGATCGAATCATCGGCACGAGGAAAATCAGAGAGGCCCATGTACACGCAGAGGCCGGGGACTGGCTTGTCACCGTTAGTGACGGTGAAATACATGCCGGTATTGGCGGTCTCCTCAATCTTGGCTGGGATTGGGAGAAAATAGCAAAATTCCTGGAAACACAGGTTTATGAGGATGTGTCTGCTCAGAAGGTAGCTCAAATTCTTGTAGATCAGGCCAAGCAGTTATATGAGGGGAAACCCGGCGATGACACCACGGTGGGTGTCCTCAAGATACGTCCCAAGCGTTTTGCTTCATTCATGATCGGTCCACCAGTCAAAAAAGAGGATGACATGGCTGTAGTGGAGCGATTCATGAAGCTGCCTGGACGAAAAATTGTCAGTGGAGGCACCACTGCAGGAATACTCGCAAAATTTCTGGAAAAAGACGTTGTAGTGGATTTGTCCACGATGACAAACAAAATCCCCCCAACCGGTAAACTCGAAGGCGTGGATCTGGTCACTGAAGGGGTTCACACGGTAAACGCCACACTGGAGATTCTTGAAAAGGCCAAGGATATTGACTCACTGACCGGAATGCGTGACGGAGCAAGTCTGCTGGCGAGGGAATTCCT
>CALDNG010000159.1 GCA_937915285.1 uncultured Desulfomonile sp.
CATAGGGAGTTTGAGTCATGCGAAGAATTCTATTAATGGTCGCATTGGCGGTATTCACGAGTTCTTGGTGGGCTAACGCAGCCGTAAAGGTTGATCCCAAGCTTTACGGTTCGCCCGAAGGACAGGTGTGTATCAAGTGCCATGAACTAAAAACACCGGGGCTTCACAAGCTTTGGCGTATGGGTCGTATGGGGCAGGCGGGAGTCAACTGCTATGATTGCCACAGGGCGGAGAAGAAAACCGACAAGGTAGCAGGAGATCCCGACGGATATGACCACCGGGGTTTCTGGATAGCTACAATAGTGTCTCCCAAAGACTGTTCCAAATGCCACAAGGAGCAGTTCGACCAGCAGCAGGGTTCACACCATGCAAAAGGGGCCGACATCCTTAATTCCCAGGACAACTACCTTGGTTCTGTTGTAGGCGGACCGGCTGCGGTCTCAACGGGCTGCAGACAATGTCACGGCTCCAATGTCAAGGTTTTGGCCAACGGGAGACTGGATCCTTCAACCTGGCCCAACACAGGAATAGGCCGTATTAACCCTGACGGTAGTAAAGGCAGTTGCGCAGCCTGCCATACTCGCCACAGATTTTCCATAGAGCAGGCAAGAAGGCCCGACGCTTGCGGAAAATGTCACCTTGGACCTGACCATCCGCAGATCGAAGTCTATCAGGAATCCAAACACGGAATACTTTATCAGGCGTTCCGTGACAAGATGAACATGGACAGAAGCGAATGGATCGTGGGTGTTGATTATCAGGACACAGCGACATGCGCCACATGTCACATGAGCGCCACACCTAATCAACAGGCTACCCATGAGGTAGGCGCAAGGATTTCCTGGACACTCAGGCCGGCAGTATCGAAGAAGCTGACTCAGTGGAAGGAACGCAGAGATCGTATGCAGGACGTGTGCAAGCAGTGTCACGGCGATTTCATGGTCACGAGCTTTTACACGCAGTTTGATGATCTAGTTGAGCTTTATAATAACAAATTTGCCATCCCGGCCACGGCAGTCCGACAGAAACTAATGGATCTGGGCAAGCTTACAAAGGCGGATTTCGACGACAAGCTGGACTGGATTTACTACGAGCTATGGCATCATGAAGGCCGCAGGGCTCGTCACGGCGCTTCCATGATGGGACCGGACTATGCCTGGTGGCATGGAATGTACGAGGTGGCCAAACACTTCTATAACAACTTCATCCCTGAGGTCGAAAGACTCATGGGAGGAAAAGAGCAGGCCGCTCCGATCCTGAACGAACTTGTTTACAAGGATCCTTTACACAAATGGTACAAGGATGGAATGAGCAAGGAAGAGTTGCAGAAAATAGAAGCTTATTACCAGCAGCGATATGGCGGTAAAGAGGTTAAATGATCATCGACCATCCTGTGGTTGTCAAACAAGGACTGAGTCATGAAGCCAAAAATGTTAATACCTCTAGTTATGGTATTGACGGTAGGAATAATTGGAGCCTGTATTAACCTCTCGGATCGTGCGGCGTATGCGCAATCTAGGGAATATGCCGAGGAGATGAAGGAAATACAGGCCCCGACTTCCGAGCAGGAATTTCCTGTGCCGTTGAGGCCATTGCCCAAAACAATAACGCCTTGTCGGGCCTGTCATGGCCCGGAAAAAGACTTCCCTGTCAATTTTAAGCGCAGGGAGGACATCCTGGTTCACAGCAACATTCGTCTGAACCATGGCGGCATCAGATTGTGGTGTCTTGACTGTCACCATCCGGAAAACCGAAACTATCTTTTGCCTCTTAGCGATGGAAAAGTCATCGAGTTTGAACAGTCATACCTTTTATGCGGCAAATGTCATGGAACAATTTACAGGGACTGGCGGGACGGGATTCATGGCAAACGCACCGGGTCATGGAATGGTCAGAAAAACTATTATTTGTGCATAACATGCCATGATCCCCATAATCCCAGGTTCAAACCGATGGCTCCTATGCCGCCACCAAAAAAACCTTGGACTCCCACAGAAGTTCGAGCCAAGCATTAAGGGGCGCTGCGATGAGAAAAAACCAATCATCTGATACGGACTCATTTGCAGGAGACAGGCCTCCAGCAGATCAAGCAATCGCATCCGGTGATGCGACGCGACCTGATCTTCCCGATAGGAGAACATTCCTGGCTGGAGCGGCAAGCGTCCTGGGTATGCTGGCAGTGAGTTCGTGTTCATGGCAGGAGTTTGTTCAGAACAATTTCCAGAGAATGTCCAAAGAGGAGATTGAACAGACTGTTGATAGATTGAGGCGCGAATACAAAGAGAAATACGGGAAGGATTTCGTGGTCGGAACTGAGGGTCCGATAGACGCCACCCTATTCGGTTACGCCCTGGACATCCAGAGATGTATTGGCTGCCGCAAATGTGTTTACGCATGCGTTGAAGAGAATAACCAGTCACGGGATCCGCAGATTCAGTACATCCGGGTGTTGAGGTTCAAGGACGGCGATATGGACTTCGAGCACGCGACCATATATTACGATCCTGAAGAAGTTCCCGAGGACGGATATTACTACATGCCGGTCCAGTGCCAGCATTGCGCTAATGCCCCCTGCACCAAGGTCTGTCCGGTCCGGGCCACTTGGACGGAAAAGGATGGTATTGTCGTAGTGGACTACAATTGGTGTATCGGCTGTCGCTACTGTATGGCAGCCTGTCCTTACATGGGGAGGTGGTTCAATTTCAAGGAACCGGTCATACCTGTAGAGACCATTAACACCACAACCCACTATCTTGGCAACCGTCCAAGAATGAAAAACGTGGTTGAGAAATGCACATTCTGCATTCAGCGCGTGCGAGTAGGCAAATATCCTGCGTGCGTAGAGATTTGCCCGGTCGGAGCTAGAAAATTCGGTAACCTACTGGATCCTGACAGTGAAATCAGCAAGATCATCAGGAACAAAAGGGTATTCCGACTCAAGTCCGAGTTGAACACGCAGCCTAAATTCTATTACTTCTTCGCAACCTAGCTGGTGAGGGCAGAGATGAAAAACTTCATAGTCCAAGCCGTCAAAAGGATTGTTATCGGACCTCCACTGTATTACGCATGGGTGTCTCTTTTGTTAGTACTGATAGCGGTCGGAATCGCATCCTACATTAAGCAGCTAGAAATGGGACTGATAGCGACTGGAATGACTAGTTACGTTTCCTGGGGGTTTTATCTCGGAAACTTTACGTTTCTGGTCGGAGTAGCGGCGGCTGCGGTATTGCTGATAATTCCGGCGTATCTTTATGATTTTGGTCCCATCAAGGATATCGTGATAGTAGGGGAGATTCTTGCCATCAGCGCCCTTTTGATGTGCATGATGTTCGTCACAGCCGATTTGGGCAGGCCGGACAGGATCTGGCACCTACTACCTGGATTGGGAATACTTAACGTGCCGTCTTCACTGCTGGGGTGGGACATATTGGTTTTGAACGGATACCTGTTCCTGAACCTGTTCATCCCGGGATATATCATCTATAAAGCCTATAACGAAAAGCCTGTTAATTACAGGCTGCTTCTGCCTTTCATCCTGCTGTCGATTCCGTGGGCGGTCAGTATTCACACGGTGACTGCATTCATTTACAATGGACTTGCTGCTCGACCCTTCTGGAACGCTTCGATTCTGGCCCCCAGATTTCTGGCTTCAGCATTTTGTTCAGGGCCAGCGCTTATAATTCTACTGTTCCAGATTGTTCGGCATTACACGAAATTCCACGTCAAGGATGAAGCTTTGCACAAGATTGCGGAAATGATCGCAATCGCCATGGCCATCAACCTTTTCTTACTAGGGGCTGAATTTTTCAAGGAACTTTATTCGGACACGCATCATCTTTCCCCGCTGAAATATTTGTATTTGGGAATGGATGGAAAAGGCAGGCTGGTTCCCTGGATATGGACTGCGTTGGTTTTCAATGTGGTGGCTTTTTTCATTTTTCTGATCCCATTCACACGCAAGAAATTTTTGACGCTAAATCTCGGATGCGTGCTGATCATCATAGGGATCTGGATTGAAAAGGGTATGGGGTTGATAATTCCGGGGTTTATCCCGGCTCCTTTAGGCGAGGTCTGGGAATACGCCCCGACTACCCTCGAGATTCTTGTCTCATTGGGTATCTGGGCTATTGGACTGTTATTGCTCACCATAAACCTGAAAATAGTGCTTCCGATTGAGACAGGGGAATTCACCAAGCATTCCTCACAGGAAAGGGCCTTTGCTGCTGAAAGGGCTTGAAATGGAAGACAAAAAGAGAATTCAAGGTTCGATATTTTTTGGACGGGCCTTCAAAATGGCGGCCCTTGTCCTGCTCCTGTGCTTCCCCGTTAATGCTTTTGCGGACTCTGCCGTAACCAATCAAAAGAAAAGGGATGTTCCTTCGCAGAGCCTGGCCGGTCTGCTCAAGGATCTAAACAGTCCTGACCCTTCTACGGCGTCAAACGCGATCTCCGAGCTTAAAACGGTCAAAATTAATCCCCAGGATGCCCTGCCGGCGCTGATAGCGGCTTTGGGTAACCAATCGGAGTTCGTAAGACTTGGGGTCATCAATGCAATCGCGGACTTTGGACATGAGGGTCTACCGGCGCTTCAGGCGTTGAAGGGCGCATTGAAAGATAAAGATCCTCTTGTTCGCGAGTCTGCGGCTCTGGCAATAATGGGGCTTGGCGTAGCGGCGAAAAAGTCAATCCCCGACCTAGCCGGTTTACTCAACGATGGTAGTAAAAAGACTCGAGACGCCGCTGTGACAGCTCTGGCGGGTTTTGGGGCGGACAGCGTCCCGGTTTTAATTAAGTCCCTGGAAAGTGGATCTCCTTTAGTATCGAAATCCGCTGCAGAGGCTTTGGCGCGAATCGGGGCCCCAGCGGTGGACCAACTTGTGTCATCCTTGAAAAAGGGTGGCATAACGGCCGAGAATGCTTCCTTTGCATTGGCAGCTATTGGCAAACCGGCTGTAGCGCCCCTTATAAGACTGTTAAAAGACGCAAACCCCGAAGTTTCAAGAATAGCAGGGGATACTCTGGCCGCAATGGGCGCTATTGCAACTCCGGGGCTTGTCGATGCGCTAAGGTCAAGGAACTGATAAATATTATTCACCAACGTCTGACTTCTTGAAGTTAAGCATAAAATTCATGGTTGAGAGGAACGGAACATGAAAAGCGCCGTATACTTCGTGATC
>CALDNG010000160.1 GCA_937915285.1 uncultured Desulfomonile sp.
CTACAGCCAGGTCTGGTTTTAGGTCCTTCAGGCGGTCAAATGTTTCAACCCCTCCCATTTCCGGCATGACCAAATCGAGAATAACCAAATCTGTTTGAGGATTCCGGTTGAATACCTCCAAAGCTTCCTTGCCATTCATGGCTGAAAGGGTATGGCAGCCCAAATGGTCAAGCTGTCTTAACACGAGGTCCAACACTTCCTGCTCATCATCCACAACCAGGACGGAGAGTTTCCTTGTGTCCGGCGACTTTTCCTCAGTCAAGGAATCACCGGGTTTTACACCATCATGCTCTCCGGCAGTCTGTCCTTTCCGGTAGAGGAGTGGCAAATAGACCGTGATGATGGTTCCAATGCCGGGTCGGCTTTCAATTGTGACTGCGCCTTTGTGACCTCTGACAACTCCGTGGACCACCGACATTCCCAAACCCCGACCAACGAATTTGGTGGAGAAGAATGGGTCAAATATACGTTTGACAGTCTCAGCATCCATGCCGCTTCCATCATCTCTTACCCTTACGAAAGCCATATCCCCAGGACCGGGCTTTTCCGGCAGAAGACTCCTGGAAATAATTGATTCATCACAGTATTGAGCGCCAGTTGTAATCTCGACAGTCCCCGTCTTGCCATCGATGGCTTCAGAGGCGTTAATCAGCAAGTTCACGATCACTTGCTGAATCTGGCCCGCATCCGCTTTGACAAAAATATCGTCATCGGAAGACTCAACCCTGAGATTGACATTTTTAGGCACCGTCATTCTAAACATGTCAATGTTGTTGCTGACGAGGTCTGAAAGATTGACCTCACTAAACTCAAAAGCGCCCTTGCCAGAGTAATCGAGCATCTGTCTGATCAGGGCAGCTGATTTCAGGGAAGCCGACATGGCTCTGTCAAGGAAAAGCGATTTCTCAGGAGAATTAAAATCACTCTCCTGCGCCAGTTCTATGTTTCCGATTATTACAGCGAGCAGGTTGTTGAAATCGTGTGCAATGCCCCCGGCTAGAACGCCCAGGCTCTCAAGTTTTTGTGACTGGAGGAGCTTTCTCTCCATTTCAAGGAGTTCTTCCTGGGCTCGTTTTCTTTGGGTAATATCTTCAAATATCATGCAGAATCGGTCTTCAGATTCCCATGGACGGTATATATTGCAGTTCATAAATTTCTGTGTGGGCTCATGAAAAACCTCCAGAGACATCGGCATTCCAGTCGTGGCGACCTCATGACAAGCGTCCAACCAAGTTTTGTCTGGGGGTGACCACAAATCATGAACGGTTTTGCCTATCGCTTCCTGACTATTAAGACCGAGGATTTTTTCAAAGGCTGCATTCGTTAACACATGACGGCAGCTAAAGAACTCTCCCGAGTTGTCAAAAACAGATTCAAACACCACAAAACCGTTTGTCATGCTTTTCATCAGTTGAAGTGTTTCATTTGATTTTGCCTTAAGCTCTGCCTCAGCCTTTTTTCTCTCGGTGATATCCTGGACGAACAGGAGATAACGATTGTCCGAAAGTTTCACACCGTGAATGTCAATCCAGACCGTGGACCCACCGGATGAAATTACCTCAGCCTCAACACTGGCTTTCCCCAGGTTCTTCAGTGTCTCAAAAGCTTGAAGGCATTTTCCAATATGTTGAGGGGCTACCTCCTCCAATATGTTCCTTTTTAGCAATTCATCAGATGCATATCCGCTAATTGAAGTCAGGGCATTGTTTGTAGAGTATACTATGCCGTCCGAATCGGTTTCATAGATACCTATCGGAGATGATTCAACATAACTTCTGAACTTGCTCTCGCTTTCCCTTAGAGCCGCTTCGGCCTGCTTTCTCTGGCTGATGTCCCTGGTCACTCCCTGGAAACCCAACAGATTCCGACTGATGTCTACGCTTGGGTTAGAAACTATTTCAACCCAGATTCGGGAACCGTCTTTTTTTATTATTTCAACTTCATAGGTTTTAGTGGGAACAGTTCCGTGCTGTTGCATTGTATTTACTGACGCAGTGTAGATTGACTGGAATTTTTCTCTTACATCCGGAGTGAGGACGTCAAAATAGGTCTTTTCAAGCATTTCTTCAGGTGTGTAACCAAGAATTGCCTTAACGGAGGGGCTGACGTAAGTAAATTTGGTTGCAAGGTCAGTGCTCCAGATGATGTCTTTCACGTTTTCCGTAAGCATCCGAAACTTGGCTTCACTCCTAATGAGAGCCTCCTGAGCCTCTTTTTGTATCGTAACATCCTGGATTACACCCCAGATGACATTGGCTTCCGGATTAAAATCGGCAATCGAATGAACATCCACAATCCTGTTATCCAATAGTCTGACGGCCTTGTATTCGATGTCGTATGGTTTACGGTCGTGAATTAGCGCTGACAGAGCCTCATCCAACTTTGTCCTGTATTCCGGAAGAGGGAATTTCTGGACCGTTTCCAAATCCATTTCATTTTGTTGTACACCATAGATATGGCAGGCGCCCTTAGAGCCCCTCACTTTCCTGGAGTTCAAATCGAATTCCCAGCTCCCGAATTTAGCCGCCATCTCGGCCCGTTCCATCCGTTCAATATTTTCCTGTAGCTCATGAGCCATTTTCTTTGACTCAGTAACATCCACGAGAACAAAAACGGCTCCTTGTGAAAGGTCAGCTTTGTCAATTGCAGACAGATTCATCATGACTTCGATAAGCGTACCATCTTTTTTACGAAAACGGGTCTCAATTGTAGACTTCCTTTTGGCAGCTA
>CALDNG010000161.1 GCA_937915285.1 uncultured Desulfomonile sp.
GCTTCACTCCGCCCTTTCTCATTCCCTCATTGTATGAATTTATGGCCTCAAACAGCCTCGATTCGCTAGGCTTTTGCGAAGCAGCTGAAGTCTCGTTTGAGGAGATGGCGCCACCGGTTAATTCCGACGAAATGACAGGCATGCAGGCCGCGCCTATTAGGAAAAGTGACAGGCAGACAGGGAAAAATTTTTTCATGGTGTTTCCGGAGTAATTCCAAATCAACTATTTTGTTGTCACCGGGATCTTCTGCTTCAACTGATCCGTGATCTGGTTGTGCAGCTTGGTGTTGCGCTCATTCTCTAGCCTGCTTTTAATCATGCCCCGGACCTGAACGTAAGCGGGTGTCGCAGGCTGTCTCTTGTCTTCAACCTTCAGTATATGCCAGCCAAACTGGGTTTTCACAGGACCACCGATCTGTCCCTTGGGAATTTTGAAGAGCACATGCTCGAAAGATTTCTCGAAGGAGCCACGTGGCAACCAGTCCTTCCCATCCATCAACTCAAGCTTTCCGCCTTTTGAAGCAGCCGGATCTATTGAGTTTTTCTTTGCCAACTCGGCAAAGTCGGCTCCTGATTTGAGTTGTTCAATGAGCTTGTTGGCCTGGGCTTCTGTCTTTACCAGTATGTGTCTGGCCTGCAACTCCTCTGGCGGGGTGAATTCAGCCTGATGGTTGTTATAATAGGCCTTGATGTCATCCTCTGGAACAGGCGGGTTTTTGGATTGAAAACGTCTGAAATATTCCCTCGCCAGGTATTGTGTCTGCTCATATTCCAGCCTGGTCTTTATTGCCGGTTCCTTATCCATGGAGTCGTTTCTGGCCGCCTGCGCGAACAACTCAAAGTTGATAACCTCATCAAGGATCTTTTTCCTGCCATCCGGAGTCAGGAACGGAACACGGTTCTCTTCGGGAATTGTGGAAATTACGTGGTCGATCATATCCCTGGTAATTTCCCTGGAACCGACCGTGGCGAGCACATCTCCGGAATTGACCGATGTTGACTGCTGGGCCCAAACAGGAACAGTGTTAATCATTATCAAGCATATCAGAGACACGAAAAACTTCATGACTCAAACCCCTCTATCATAAAAACAAAATTATGGCAGTCATCAGCTTTCCCCATCACAGGGGGGCCTAAACTGCCTTGTAATAATAGTATGATAAGATAATGGCGAGACAAAATCAAGGGTAGCGGTTTTTCATTTAATTGCCGTCGCTGAATTTGTAGGCGAACTACCAAGCCCCCCTTGGAAAAATCTCAAGATGAATGAACCAGTTCAAAGAAAAGCAACACGGTTTTGCCTGGGGTATTAATTGACGGGGTCGGCTATCCCGCAGTCATTGTTGTCAAGAACCGATCTAACGATCTCCAGTAGGCTTAACTGGTTGTACGGTTTGGCGACACATGCAATGGCTCCCTTTTCCATGAGATTTGACGCCCATCCCTCATCCGCATACCCGCTAGCAATTACTACCCTGACATTCGGATTGATTTGGAGGAGTAAGTCTAAACATTCGATTCCGCCCATCCTGGGCATAACCAGATCCAAAATCACGAGATCTATTGAACTTCGCATCACTTCGTAAATCCTGAACGCCTCATAACCATCTGAAGCTTCGACAATCTTGTAGCCAGCGCTTCCAAGGAGACCACTCGCCAGCGATCTCACAGCATCGTCATCGTCCACAATCAGTATGGTCTCTCTTCCCCCGGACGGGACCACCCTCTGCTGCTGGAGGCAGTCGCTTCCAACACAGTCGGAGTCTGTGACAGGAAAATATATTTCGAATACCGTTCCCTTCTGTAATTCACTCGAGCATGTCATGTATCCGTTATGCTGCTGAACGATACCGTAGACCACGGAAAGTCCCAAACCCGTCCCCTTGCCCACTTCCTTGGTGGTAAAAAACGGTTCAAAGATTCGGCCAATGGCGTCCTCTGGTATGCCGGATCCTGTGTCACTCACCTTGAGCTTTATGTAGCGCCCGGGAACTACAAACAACTGATCCGGAAGAGATTTCTCCGTCAGATTCACAACTGATGTCTCTACAATCAGTTCCCCACCGTTCGGCATGGCGTCTCTTGAGTTCACTGCAAGGTTCATCAGGATCTGCTCGATCTGGGTTTTGTCGGCGTTGATGACAGGAAGGTCCTTCTCGAGACGCAGGATGATTTCTATCATCTTGGGGATAGTCCTGTTAAGCAGCTTCCTTATTTTTATTATGTGTTCATTCAGATTCAGTGGCGCCATTTTGGCAGGAGTCTTACGCCCGAACATCATCAACCCCTTGACTAGCTCTGCGCCATCCATAGAGGCTTTGTATATCTTGTTCAGGTCGGTTTTCAAATGTTCCGGAAGGTCAGGATACTCTCCGATTAGTTCCGAGTACCCTATTATTACCTGTAGATGGTTGTTGATATCATGCGCAATGCCCCCGGCAAGAGTTCCAACGGCCTCCATCTTCTGGGAATGTAGAAGTT
>CALDNG010000162.1 GCA_937915285.1 uncultured Desulfomonile sp.
ATTTTCCCTCTGGAAAAAAGACCCTGCAGAAGCTTCATGTCGGGGTTATCAAGATAAATTCTTATCTGGAAGAGTTTAGCCAGGTTAGCTACAGGCTGAATGTATTTGAGCCTTCCTGCAAAGACTTCTCCCGGATATGTGTCTACACTTATATTGGCTGGAACCCCATCTGACAAAACTCGCTTTGGGTCTATCTTGCCAACATCCATATCAGACACAAAGGCCTCCATGTAGACTTCCTTGAAGTCACTGATCTGGAAGAGCTTACCTCCCTCGGAAACCCAATCACCCCTCTCCACATAACGATTCGATATTACTCCTGCCCTCGGAGCCCGGACATGTGTCTTCTTGAGATCCTCCTGGGCCTTTGCAAGAAGGGCCTTATCCGCTTCGTACTGAGCTATTGAGTTCTGATATGCAGACAGCTTCTGGTCGTACTGACTTTGACTGATGGCTCCGCGTTCTATGAGGCTCTTGTTCTTTTCCCATTCTGTCCGGTTGAAAGCCAGTGTCGCCTCGTCCTTCTGGAGGCTGGCGCTGGCATGGTTAGCCGTCTCCCTGATCTTGGTATCATCGAAAATCAGTAATGTGTCTTCAATTCCAACGAACTGACCATCAGCAACTTCTATTGATTTGACCTGAGCGGTGACTTCCGCAGATATGGTAGTGTTGGCGGTAAAATTGAGCGAGCCTGATACCTCAAGGGTCTGAGTCAGATTTCCTACGTCTACTTGTTCGCCATAAACCTTTATTGGAGGGACAGGAGGAGTTTCGGGCTTTCTTGAACAACCGCCAGATAGAGCGATATTGATCAGGCAAGCTACAAGGATGACTGAATATAGGTTAGTTCGCTTACGCATCTTTGAACATCGCACGATTTTTTTGACAGCCCAGTATTCGTCTCCGGCGACCTTGATCTTCCTTGATGGAGGAACGTTCGAGTTATAGACAATGCGGCTGTGATCTGTCAAAAATTTTTGATGCATATGTTTTCCTTGAACTGTTCGGCGATTCTACCAATCCTTTTCCTGCAAGATATAGGATCGTCCAAATACTAGTGGATCAATAATGCAGTTTTGGAAGGACGATGCGTCACCACCTCCAGGATCTGGCAAACCGCACTGAGTATTATGACCCGATTTCGGACAAATCAATGGGTTTGGAGTTCCAAATCTTGTTCTTGAGATCATCAAAAATGGTGTAAACCACAGGGATGAAGACCAGGGTAAACAGCGTGGCTACAGATAACCCTCCTATTACTGCCATGGCCAGGCCATTATATATCTCAGCGCCGGCGCCTTTTTTGAGGGCAAGTGGGGCCATTCCCAAAACCATTGCAATCGCTGTCATAAATATTGGCCGCATGCGCCTCCTGGATGCCAGTATCAAGGCGTGGTCACGGTTCATTGCCTTCTCTTCCATTAATTGAACCGCATAGGTTATCAGGAGTATGGCGTTCTTCACTACCAGCCCTACCATCATTATGTAACCCAGTGTAGTAAACGCATTGAACGGAATGTTGGCTATAGTCACAAGAAAATTAGCTCCAATTATGGAGAGCGGAACACTCAAAAGTATGGAGAGCGGGCTCACGAATGATTGGAACTGCATTACCAGCAGAAGATAAACTACTACTATTGAAATAGGAAAAACAAACTTCATTGCGTCTACCAGTTTCTGCAATTCGTTTACAGCTCCAAAAGGCATGAAATCATATCCTACCGGAAATGGTATCTGGGTCCTGATTCGTGTAACAACTTCTCTAAAGACTTCACCCAGCGGCCTGTCCTGAATGGTGAATTGAACTCTTGCCGATCTCTTGGAATTGAAGTGGTTGATTTGGAGTGGACCGAAGGTTGTTTCAACGCTGGCCACAGCGTTGAGTGGAGCCTGAATGTTTGGGTTCGTCGGCGAGGTCAGTATTATTTTGCCGACATCCATAACCGACTTGATGTCCTGCTCTGGACCAATAGCGCGAATATAGAAGTATCTGCCTTCAACATCATATTGGGTGGTTGTTTTCTGACCACCGATGGCAGCCTCAACTGCGTCAGCCACATCCCTCCCCCTGAATCCGAAATGCATTGCCCTTTCATGGTCTATCCTGACCTCAACCTGTGGTTTTTGCAGAGCAAGTTCAGTATATCTAAATATTATGCCTTTGGTGTCCTTGCCTATCTCCATAATTTGGTTAACTATATTCTCCAGCACATCATAACTTTTCCCCTGTAGTCGCACATCTACCACATTTGAGCGAGTATAAATATTCCCGAATAATGGGAACTGTATTGGATTCAATGCTTTCAGGGGTAGATCCAGAGAGGCTGCGTGGGCCTGCTTGGCGATGGTGGTTACAGACACCCCGCTACGTTCCTGAGGTTCGCATATTATGTAAATTCTGTTTCTGGGTATATTCCTGTTAGGTGTTGAGACGATGTGCTGAACCCCTTTGATGTCCCTCCATCTATCCTCAAGTATTTGCATCAAATGGCTTCGTTCATCCAGACTTGTGCCTTCAAACGGCTCGACCTGGACCCTGATAAGATTCGTGCCGCCCGTAGGAAGATATCCCATTCCGGGCAACATCCAGCATGAAATGGCGAACGTTGCCAGGACTGCCACTATTAACGATAATTTCCGTCTGAGTGAACCCAGAAAATATTCCAGACTTTTTATAAGCCTTTCAGAGACCCAGGCCCCTATGTAGTCAAGTTTATCCAGAGCCGAGATCACAACGGCAAAGATTCCGGTTGGCTTACGTTCTTTTTGCATCCAGCGTGAAGCCAGCATTGGCACTACCGTGAATGCGTCAA
>CALDNG010000163.1 GCA_937915285.1 uncultured Desulfomonile sp.
GAGATATCCACTCGTGACTGGAGTTCAGACGTGTGCTCTTCCGATCTGAAAAAAGTAATGAGCCTTGGAGAATCAGCCTTGATGTAATGGCGCTCCTTCGTGAAATCAGCCACGACAGGATCAACAGTCAGAGTCGGGTAAGCCAGGCGCAACTCATCTGATGACCTTTCCAATGCCTCCGGACACACATCGACGGGGATGTAACGAATCCCGGACATGCGGGATTGCCCGATTGCTTCGAGAAGTATCCGTATCTTAATGCTGGATCCGGATCCCAGCTCAACAAGATTGCCATTCATAAACCCATGGACTATTTCACTGGCGTTTTTCGAGAGCAGTTTTAGTTCCGTTCTGGTCTGGTAATACTCCGGTAGTTCACATATCTTCTCGAAAAGCCTCGACCCGGTGTCATCATAGAAATATTTACTTGGAATGTATTTTTGATCTGAGGCAATCCCACGTAGGACATCCGTGGCAATGGCATCTGTGGGGAAAAAGCCTGAATGTTGGCCGGTTGAAACCTCGTCAAAGGCACGATACGCATACATGTTGAAAAAACTCCTGTCAAACCGCTTCAGTAGTGAATCCGTCGCCGTCATCAGCGACACGGGACGAAGCGGACTCCGGCTGAGGTCTCCCTTATTATTTTCCCTAATAATTCCACAGCCTGGTCAACATCATCTTCATTATTATCTGCGCCCAATGAAAATCTTATCGAACAATGCGCCTGCTCAGGAGTAAGCCCCATCGCCAGAAGCGCGTGTGATGGATCGGGGGAACCGGCCCTGCAGGCCGAGCCTGATGAAATGGCTACTCCCAACCGATCCATGGCCAGCACAACGGATTCACCCCGCATTCCCGGCAATGTCATGTTCAGAGTGTTGGGAAGACGCTCCACAACCGGGCCGTTGAGGATGGCCTCCGGGACCATTTCTTTTATTGCTTTTTCCAGACGATCCCTAAGAAGCCGGACCCGGTCCATTCCCTGCAACCCACGGGCAGCAAGTTCTGCAGCCTTGCCAATCCCACCAATGCCTGGAACGTTTTCTGTGCCCGCCCTCAAACCGTGTTCCTGTTTTCCTCCGTGAATCAACGGGTCAAGATGGACGCCTTTTCGCACATACAAAACCCCAACGCCCTTGGGACCCCGGATTTTGTGTCCGGACAAAGTGAGCAGGTCAATGCCTAACTGTTCGACATCGACCTGGATTTTCCCCACCGCTTGGACAGCGTCTGTGTGAAAAATCGCCCCGTTTTGTCTTGCCAGGCGTGCCAGTTCAGTGATTGGCTGAATGGACCCTGTTTCGTTGTTGGCCATCATGATACTTACCAGTATCGTCCTAGGGGTGATTGCTGAAGCCAAATCGGAAGGGTTTACCAAACCCTCCCTGCTTACAGGCAGCCTGGTGACAGTGAATCCGTTTTTCTCAAGCCAGTCACAGGCCAACAACACTGCGGGATGCTCAATCGTGGAGGTTATGACGTGAGTTCCCCGCAACTGATTAGCAAACGCCACCCCTTTGATCGCAAGGTTGTCCGCTTCAGAACCACCTCCGGTAAAAACTATCCTGCGAGCGGAGCAGTTGAGGAATTGAGCTACCATACGCCTAGACGACTCAATGATCAGACGGGCTTCATTACCGGAAGAATAAATGCTCGAAGGGTTCCCGAAGTATCGCTCATTGAGTCTGGAAACAGTCTTGAGAACTTCCTGGGCCATTGGAGTTGTAGCGTTGTGATCCATGTAAATCAGTCGCCTGGGCTGATTATCTTGAAGCGTTATTCTTGCCTTTGGGTGATCTTCAGCATTTTCGGTCTCTAGGCGCAACCCTGTCGTGGATGCGCCATCCACCCTGCTTACCTCGCAAAGCAGCGCCTTGTACACGGGAAAACCGGAGATGGGGTCGTAATGATCCAGATCAGTCAGATCGTTGACATTGCAATCCTGCCAGGCTTTTGGCCCAACCGGCCCACCTCCCCCCATCGAAGCATCCACAACTCCTTCCATGATGTTGTCAGTAATGTAGGCTCTGAACCTGACCCGTCCCCGCTTAGTGATGACCTCAACGAGATCATTGTTCCCAATGTTGCGTTTAGCTGCGTCTGAAGGATTAATGGTGAGAGTAGGCTCAGGCTGTTTCTTAAGAAGATCCGGCACATTATGAAATTGCGAGCGAAAATCTGAGGTGACACGGGAACCGGAAGTGAAGACAAGCGGGTATTTTGTTGCGAGATTTGGCTGAGATACTGGTCCCTCTCCTGGCTCGGTGTAAACAGGGAGCGGATCGTAACCATTTTCTTCGAGGATTGTGGAGGCGATCTCAAATTTTCCGGTAGGTGTAGCAAATCCTGGCACGCCATCTGGTCTGAGACGTCCTTTTTCCCATTTACGATATTCCATCATTACCGAAGGAACCCGAGCCATGCCTCCTGAGGCACGCACCTCCTCAAGTGTCAAACCGACAGGAGCGAGCGCATGTCTCAGAACTTCCTCCTCAGTCTGAGGATATAAATGTCCGTATCCCAAGCGATTGGCCAGTTCCGCAAGGATGAAGAAACCATGACGGGCTTCTCCCACAGGGTCTATGACTCTTTCGCGTATGCGAAACAGCGGACCGTAAACCATGTAGGATTCAATTTCGTAATAGGTCGTCGCAGGCAACACTAGATCGGCGTAGGCGGCGTCTGCGGTCATGAAACGATCTATACAGACCAGAAAATCCAGGGACGACAGAGTCTTGCGCCAGATATCAGGGTTTGGCCAGGCTGTGATTATTGACCCACCTCCGATTATGAGAGGCCTGATCCGGTAAGGATT
>CALDNG010000164.1 GCA_937915285.1 uncultured Desulfomonile sp.
TTATCTACCAATTCTCTACGATGCCGTTTTTAGGGTGGTCCAGGCTGAACACCTCTTGCTGGTGAGCAGGCTCGTCACATTATTTTTCACTGTCGCCTGCTGTTGGTTACTCTGGATATTGGTGTTCAGAATAACCAATGACTATGCGATTTCTCATCTGTCGGCGCTTGTTTTCGGTTTTTCATATTTTATCCAGGATATAGGGGCTGAAGCGGCCAATTACATGATGCCGATGGCTGCGACGCTTCTTGGAATGCTGATATTTCAGCATGTCATGAAGAGACCGGAGCTTCGTTTGCCTCAAATGTTCTGTCTTGGCCTCACCCTGGCTTTGGCTGTTGGGGCAAAACTTTATTATGCTCCGTTTATTTTTCCGTTCCTGGTTTGCTCGGTAATTTTCCCGCGGTATGAATTTGCCTGGAAAAAAGTTGTAGAACAGGCTGGACCTTTATTGATGGGGTTTTTGGTCGGCCTTTTTCCGGTGGGACATTACCTTATCAACTACCCTGATCAGTTTATTTTCAACAATTTTGATTACCACATCCTTAATTCTCACTGGCGTGGTTTCGATCCCGGTTTCAATATTGTTCAGAGGCTCGACTCCGTAGTAAGCATTTTTTTAAAATACCCGGCCAATCTGGCTTTCGCAGGAATTCTGGCGCTCATAGCTCTCAATGCCTTCCCTGATTCATTGAAAAAAGGCGTGAAGGGGCTGATGCGGGACCCGATGGGCGCTCTGAGCGCCATGTTATTGATCACAGGGTTATTTGTGGCCGTCATCCCATTGCCATCATTCGTGTATTACTTTTCAGCAGGTTTTCCCTTTGCCATAATTCTGGGATGTGTGATGCTAAAAAGATTTCCGATCAATCGCTGGGCGTATCTGGAGAAAGGTCTGGCCTGTCTTGGTTTGGTTGTCATAATAGGGTCAGCTTCCGTGGCCTTTGCCGAAAGGTTTGGCAGGTTCACGCGGATCGAATCATGGACTCCGGTTCAAGTCCATGCGGTGTCTGAAAAAATCAGGGTTGAGTTAGGAGCAGATCATAAGAACGGCAAAATAGCCACACTCTCTCCATTGTATGCGGTCGAGTCCGGAATGCAAATATATCCGGAATTTGCAACTGGACCTTTCATTTTTCGGTTGGGCAATCTGATCGATCCTGCGACTCTGAGCAAGGTGAGGGGAGTTTCCTCTCACACATTGAGCGCCCTGTTTGAGAATGATCCACCTGTTGCGACAATTGTCGGTCATGAAAAGAACATTGAGGCCTCTCTGATAGCTTACAGCGACAGACTGAGTTTCAGGGAATCCAGATTCGGCTCATTGACAATGTTTACGATGGAGTCTCCAGTTTACGGTCCCCATGGACCACAACGGCAGGACCTTCAGGTTGAGCCGGAGATTCGCCACGGTGATGACAACAATCCACCAGTTTTTGTCGGCAAGTCTCAATAAATGAAGCACGTTAGATTCCGCATGACTTCTGTCTGTAAGAACCATTGTTTTACGTCCCGTCTGCTAAAATCTTAAATCCCGTCCTTTCAAATAATTAATTTCACCAAAAAATTGTGTGGTGGCTTTTTGATGTTGGGGTTCTTTGTTATACTATCTACTTGACGAGGGTGTGCTGAGTCTCATTAATTTTCTGGGAGAGGTTCATGGTCATGTTGAGAGTCTTCCTGATGGTTTTGGCGGCTTTGGGGTGCATTGCTGGATTTTCAACTGGCGCAAGGGCTGATTTGGCTGAGATCAAGGCTTCAGGTGTTTTGCGGCATCTCGGAGTGCCCTACTCGAACTTTGTCAGTGGTGATGGCGATGGCCTGGATGTAGAGATTCTGAAGCTTTACGCCTCCTCTATCGGGGTGAGGTATGAATATGTTCCCACGACATGGGAAGATGTAATCAGCGACCTGTCCGGCAAAAAGTTTGTTCTAAAAGGCGACATGGTTGAGATCACCGGGGATTCTCCTGTAAGAGGTGACATTGTTGGAAATGGACTTACAGTTCTCCCATGGCGCCAAGAATTGATTAATTTCTCCACTCCATATTTCCCGTCAGCGGTTTGGGTTGTCGCTTCCGCAAAAAGTGATCTAAGGCCAATCCAGCCAAGCGCCAATCCAGCCATGGATGTAATGGAAACCAAGAAACTACTTGTGGGAAGACAGATACTTGGGATCAGGGACACTTGCCTGGATCCTGCTTCTTACGATCTGCCTGGATCTTTCCCAGCATACAAGGATGGACTGCTTCTGAACGATTTGCCGGCTGCCGTGATAAAAGGAGAGTATGAGATCACACTTCAGGACGCTCCAGACGCCATGTTCGCCCTGATAAAGAATCCGGGTAAGATTAAGGTGCTTGGCCCTATCACGGATCGACAACTTATGGCGTTCGGAATTCCCAAGAACTCACCGGAATTACAAAAATCTTTCGATGCATTTCTCAAACAGCTCGATGACAGCGGCAAGAAGAGGGAACTTATAACAAAATATTATCCGAGACTTTATGACCATTTTCCTGAATGGTAATCCTGATAATTTGTCAATGAGATGAAACCGGATTCTGTAAAACTGCCTCAGGGTTGGCCGGGTTTTGTAAAGCCCTACCGGGTTTTCGGAGTGGTTTTTGCAATCCTCGCCCTTGTCGTGGCCTACCTCATGGTTAGGGTTTATCAATCCTCAAGCTTACTGGCGGAGGCGAGCAGGAAATCGTTCTCACAGGAGGCCAGAACCAGGGCAGCCAACCTTGACGGATATTTTGAGCGGCTTCGCAGTGATGTTGAAACTCTCTCAAAGAGCAAGGCCCTTCATGCGTATTACCAGAACAAGGCCCTTGGAATGTCAATGGAATATGGGCTATCTGTGTCAGTTTCAGAGATCAGGGATGAATTCGAGCGTTTTCAGAAAACCCTTCAGAGCAGGAACCTTCCGATCTTCGAGCATATTACCCTTCTAGACTCCAGGGACATGCGGGTCATCACCCAGACAAGTCCAACGTCTGAAAACGCTGCCAATTTGGACGGTATCAAGAAATCGATTTCAGGATCCACAAGATTTCCCCTATTTACGGCATTCCTGAATCATGCGGAGTGGGAAGCGTTTGTTGTCATGCGCGTCATTTATAAAGGCGAAGTCAATGGCTACCTGATGATGAAGCTCGATCTCGCCACGATCAGGTCACAGATTGAGGTCGGTGATTCGCCTGAATTGAAAGAATTTTACGTCATTGCAGAAGCCTCAGGGGTTATTGTTGTGGGTCCACAACAATTCCTTGGAAACACTGTCGCTGAAACGCTAGGTTTTCCGTTGCAGTCAATGGTGGGGTTTGTAGCGCAGGAGGTTGCAGGCGCCAATTTACACGGAGTTGGAAGGCGACTGATAGTTGCCGGAGGTCAGATCCCCGGAGTTCCTTTTTATGTAATCAGGGTGGCGCCTTGGGAGGATTACCTGGCAGGGTATGCCACTCATTTATGGGCAATGGTTTTTGCCGGCCTGCTGACATGTCTTATGATTATGCTGACCTTGATATTCAGAAGCCTCAAGGAGCAGTCAAAGATATACGGCGCTCTACAGGAGGCTAGAGCGAACCTTGAACTCAGGGTTCAGGCCCGAACCAGTGAGCTTGCGCAAACGAACCTCATGCTCCAAAAAGAAATCAAGGTCAGGGCAGGTGTTGAGGAATCCCTTCGTGAGAGCGAAGAGCGATATCGTGACCTGTTCGAGCATGCTTCAGACCTCATTTTCACGCGGGACATGAATGGGCGCTTCTCCTCGGTCAACGGCGTTGTAACGTCAGTATTGGGCTATTCACCTGAAGAGTTCCTGGAAATGGGTTTTGACTCAATGGTCGATCCGGACTTCCGCGACGTCGTGGTGCGGAAAATCCAGATAATGCTTGAGGACGACACCGCTTACACTGGGCCTTACGAGGTAATTGCCCTGTCGAGTGAAGGAAATCCGGTTTGGCTAGAAGTGACTAGCCGGATCATAAAAAAGGATGGGGTTCCCCAGGGAACCCACTGCATAGCCAGGAATGTTACTGAACGAAAACAGCTCGAAGCTGCTGTACTCGAAGCCCAAATGAAATATCAGGCTGTTGTGGAAGCTTTTGAAGGGCTGATTCATATCTCCTCTGCTGAGCATGTGATTCAATTCGCCAATCAGCGGCTCATAGATCGGACCGGATACAACCCTGTAGGCCACAAATGCCACAAGGTCGTTCACGGGTTAAACGAAATATGTCCCTGGTGCAATAATGAAAAATTCGCCTCTATGGAAAACTACCGCTCAGAGTTACTTAGCCCGTATGATGACCGATGGTACAATATTGTAAGCACTCCGATGCTTCAGCAGGATGGCAAATCATCCCGAATATTTCTAATGCATGATATTGATGATCGCAAAAGGACGCAGCAAGAGCGAGAGAGACTGGAACAGCAACTTGCCCAGTCTCAGAAAATGGAAGCCGTGGGAACTCTTGCCGGAGGGATCGCCCATGATTTTAACAACATGTTGCAGGTTGTGCTGGGCTATTCCCGTTTACTTCTGGAAGGCCAATCTCTGGGGCAAAAGGATCACAAGAACGTAGAAAAGATACATGCCGCTGCCCGTCAGGGAGCTGATCTGGTAAAGGGTCTCCTGGCATTTAGCAGAAATTCTCTGACAATAACGAGCCCCGTAAACCTCAATCATGAGATTGAAGAAATTTTTGAACTTCTCGATAGAACAATCCCCAAGATGATCAAAATTGAGCTTGAGCTTGAGGAGTCACTGCCGATCATCAATGCAGACTCCGGACAAGTAAAGCAGATCCTCATGAACCTGGCCTTGAACGCCAGGGACGCGATGCCGGATGGAGGGATGCTTACGATTGAAACCCGTAGAGAGTTCCTAGACCCTGAATTCTGTAAAGATCACCTGGACGCAGTTCCAGGCTATTACTGCATGCTGGGAGTTACTGATACCGGCCACGGAATGGATGGGGAAACAATTGATCACATGTTCGAACCTTTCTACACTACCAAGGAGGTTGGTAAGGGAACCGGCCTTGGGTTGGCCATGGTTTTCGGCATGGTCAGGCAGCATGATGGTTTTATTACATGCGAAAGTGAGTTGGGGAAAGGAACCAGGTTAAACATTTATTTCCCGGCAATACGTGGGTTCGATCAGTTGACCCATGTAGAGCAAGAAGAGAGCCAAGCTCTAGCCATAGGGTCCGGAACCCTCCTATTGGTTGACGATGAAGATCTCGTCAGGGACTTAGGCGCTGATTACCTTAGAGAGATAGGCTATTCCGTTATCACCGCAAATAATGGCAAACATGCGCTGGAAGTCTATAAGGCCAATCAGGATGAAATAGACGTGGTCCTTCTGGACCTGATAATGCCTGAAATGGATGGCAGGAAATGTCTGGGGGAAATTCTCAGAATCGATCCTCAAGCCAAGGTGATATTGGTGAGCGGCTATTCCGCGGGTGGTCCTGCTGAAGAATGGATAAAATGTGGCGCAAAAGGGTTTGTGAACAAACCATACGATCTGGCCAATCTTGTCAATACAGTCCGCAGCGTGTTAAATTCGGATACAATCCTCTGATGGATTCTTCCTGGATGTTCTAAGCAAGCTTATGTGATGGTGGAAAGCGTTAAAAGGGGACACGCAAGAGGTATGACAACCATAAACAGAATCGAAATTCCCACTCCCTTTGTACTGGACAGGGTTAATTGTTACTACCTGAACGATTCAAATCCGACGCTTATTGACGCCGGAGTGGACACGGATGATGCGTTCGAGGCGCTAAAGGCAGGTATAGGCAGCGCCGGTGGATCCATCAGGGGTATAAGACGCGTCCTGTTGACCCATGCCCATGCAGATCACATCGGGCTGGTAAATAAAGTAGTTGATCAGAGCGGGGCCGAGGTTTTCATCCATAGGCTCGACGCACCAAAGATGCCGGACTCCGGTGAGCAGGGAGCCTCACTGTTGAGAACAAAATACAAGGAATTTTTTCATGAAAGCGGAGCCCCTGAACCTCTGACAGAAGAATTCCTTGAGGTCCTATTCAAACGACTCAAAAGATACTTCATTCCTTTTGAAGATGCTAAACCGCTAGAGGGATCGGAAATCTTTTCATTCGATGATTTTGATCTAGAGATTATTCATACCCCGGGCCATTCCCCGGGGTCGGCCTGCGCACTGAACAAATTGGATGGAACCCTGTTTTCCGGGGACACACTATTGGAGAAAATAACATCCAACCCGGTCGTGGAGGTAAAGCCCTCAAAGGATAACCGTGGCTACAAAAGCCTGGAAACGTACAAAGCCACTTTGGACAATCTCGCTCTAAAGCCTGTCACAACTGTTATGCCTGGTCACGGGGCCCCATTCTCCAATCATCACAAACGAATACAGGATTTGCTCGATCATCATGAGGAGCGAACGAGGCAGGTTATTGAAATACTTCGTTCACATTCGAGAGACTCCGATTCGATTCCAGGGTTGACTAGATACCAGATGACGCAGTTATTGTTCAATAATCTGAAGGGAATGGATGTATTCCTCGGATTATCTGAGATCAAGGGGCATCTGGAAATACTTGAAACGCGAGGTCTGGTCTCAACCGTTTTTAAAGACGAGATGTTACTTTACAGCCTGTAGATTGTTGCAAGGATTGTTTTGGTAAGAGGAGGTCCTGAATGTTCCAGACGAGAGTTTGCAAAATCCTGAATATAAAATACCCGATACTTGGCGGGGCCATGATGTGGATAAGTGACGCCATGTTTACCGCATCCGTTTCAAATGCAGGAGGGATAGGAATAATGGCATCGGCAATGTTCCCGAGCAGGGAACAATTCGGCGCCGCTATTGACCGAGTGAAGGACCTCACTGACAAACCTTTTGCCGTCAATCTGAACCTTTTCCCCTCCATGCGGCCGATTGACAATAACGAATATCTTGATGTCATGCTGAAAAAGGGGGTCAGGATAGTTGAAACGTCCGGGCATTCGGCTCCGGTGGAACTGTGCGCACGTTTTAGGGAATCAGGAATGATATGGATGCACAAGTGCGTGGGGGTTCGCTATGCGCTTAAGGTTAAGGATCTGGGCGCTGATATCATAACCGTAGTTGGGTATGAGAACGGAGGCGCTACAGGCAAACTTGACATTGGAACGTTTGTCCTTGTTCCCAAGGTAGTTGAAAGCGTAGACGTCCCGGTGGTTGGCGGTGGTGGGGTGTGTGATGGCAAGAGTTTGGCAGCCATGCTGGCGCTCGGGGCTGAGGGGGTCATTATGGGCACAAGGCTTCTGACAACGAAGGAATCTCCGATTCATGAGAAACTCAAGATGGCCCTTCTTAGCGCCCAGGAGTCGGACACCATGCTGGTAATGAGATCGGTAGGCTCCACACACAGAGTCTGGATAAATTCTGCAGCCATGAAATGTTCAGAGATGGAGGCAAAAAACTGCACGTTGCAGGAACTTATCAGCGTAGTCGGAGGTGAAAAGGCCAGAAAAATGTATGAGCAAGGTAACCTGGATGCAGGAGTCATTTCGTGCGGACAATGTGTGGGGCGGTGTAATGACATCCCAACCATGAAAGAACTTTTTGACCGAATCATCCAGGATGCGCAGACAGCAACTCGAAACCTTGTTCGTCTTAATCTTCAGTAATGGTCCAAGACTGGTTGGGTTTTAGACAAGATCAAAATCTGAAAGGGAATGATGAGGTGGAATGAACGGGAAAATATAGTTAGCGAAAGAATTTTTTCAAAATCAGCATTCAGTTGGGAAAAAAGCTGAAGGCGCTGAACAATGCAGCGCCCGCAGATCTTGATTCAATGTCAGGAAACTACTTTAGGCTCATTAGGCCATATCTAACTCAGGCCAGGAATAGTTCATCCTGATTTTGAGCTATATCGCTTTTATCGAGAGATAAACCTGCCATGTGTGCCCCTGATTGTTTGATGACTCACGGCATGAGTCCTAAGGCCCTCCAGTAAAAAGAACTTATCAGTATGGATATTATCACTGAAACTGCGTAAACCAATCCCGCTATACTGACATGAGACGAATTCCAGACCTTTGATTTGGACATGGCGTCTCCCATCATTATAAAGGGTTGCTGATAGGGCATGAAGAAGCTATTCCCTGCCGCTATAACTGCCACGCTTACAAGGGCAGGATGCAATCCGAAATCCTTGTAAAGAGGAATAAACACCGGCGCGGCAATTGCGATGGTGGAGAATCCCCATGGCACGTCTATGAAACGTATGGCCCAGAAACCTATCGTAAGAACAAGCAGGAAAACTACCGGCTGGGAAGCGTAAGCAAGTATCGCCGGTTCTATGAAAGGCCTGAGCCACGCCGATATTCCTGTGTGGACAAATATGGCCGATAGACCAATTACAACCCCGAAAAAATTGATGATATCCCAGTTAACTCCTGTAGAAATGTCCTGGAATGTAACGGTTCCGGACAGCATTAAGGCAACGAACGCCAACAACGCCACAGAAGCGGTAGACATGCCGTGAAGCTTCTCAGTTGTAAAAAGAATCAGGGTGCTTACAAGGATCAGTGCCACCATTTTTTCCTGTAAAGTCATCTTCCCAAGTTCTTCATACTGTCTCCTGAACGTTTCACTGGAGATTTCGAGGGGCTGTGACGGTTTGAGCGCAAAATACGTTAGAATCAGAAACAGTAGGGTTATGAGGAACCAGGGAAAGGCCATGTAAAGAATCCAGGAGTCAAAGGTGACCAGTGGTTTCATCTCTGCCGGATAAAAACCGGTCATGAAGATTCCCCAGAGTGATCCTGTTAGCCATGCGGTTCCTGGCAACAGGGCCGTTCCCCACGCTACAAGTCCAATCAGGGCCGATCCTTTTGAGCGCTCGGGGATTTTGCAGGCTTCAACCACACTCATGGCGATCGGCATCACTATCGAGAGCCTGACAGTGATGGATGGGGTCAGAGCTGATAATATCAGCCCTATGATGAACCAACTAAATGATATTGTCAGGTAAGTAGGCTTAAAAAGTTGCAGGACAAAATATGCGATTCTTCTTCCCAATCCCGACTTGGCCAAGGCAAAACCAAAGAAAAGGGCAGGGATAAGAACCCACACGGCAGAGCTTGCGTATCCCCCCGCTACTGCGCCAAGCGGTACCTTGAATGCCAAACACCCCCCCATCAACAATGCGCCTCCTGCCAGATAAGGAAGTGCGGGAGGCCTAAAAATCCAGAGACCGAGAGAGACTATTACAACCCCCAAAACGTAATGGCCTTGGGATGATAGCCCTGCGAAAGGTTGTGACAATCCTATTACAAAGGAAATCGCCACCAGGAAGATCATCCCGACCCGGGCAAAAGACTTCATAATTAGTTCTCCATCAAGCGGTTTCAGATTATTATCGCTCTATCATTATGTTTGTAGTCTGCTTCACAAGTTCAAATCAACCTGATGAGCGCCTATTTTGGGGGAGTCCTGAGCTTGAACCTCTGGATCTTGCCTGTGGCGGTTTTTGGCAAATCTTCCACAAAACGGATTCCCCACGGCCGCTTGAACTTGGGCAGCTTGCCCGACAAATATTCCATGAGCGTTTTCTG
>CALDNG010000165.1 GCA_937915285.1 uncultured Desulfomonile sp.
GTTCCGTTGTCATCCACTACGACCGCTGGTGGAATGCAGCACGTGAAGAACAGGCAACGGACCGAGTTCATCGAATCGGTCAGCAAAGGGGTGTTCAGGTATTCAAACTGGTGACAAGGAACACCCTGGAAGAAAAAATTGACTCCATCATACTGAAGAAAAAGCGATTGATGGAATCGGTAGTACGTCAGGATGACAAAATGATTCTGAAACACTTCTCCAGGGAAGACCTCATCGAACTGATATCATACTGAGGCATTGCTGACGCTACCAGGCCCAATGACCGACCCAGGTTTTTCTCACGACTACATCCAATTATCCAAAGGAAATAATCAAATTCTCATCCTGAAAGCTTAAATTTCACAATGTGTCCCACATAACTACCCATTTTTCGGGTGATATTACCGCAGAACATTGTCTCAATACCATTCAGGCAGTTGCGCCCAAACGCCTAAAATGATATAAGCCAGCGTCATCATTCGCCTGACCTTATGGCTGGCTGATGAGGCTATTAGCCGGAAAGGCTTTTTGATAAATGACCCCGCCATTACGCGGTGAAGGAAGAAGTAAATGCGAAAGATAGTTATTCGAGGCGGGATTCCATTGAAGGGCAGTGTTCCGGTCAGCGGTTCGAAGAACGCTGCGTTGCCTCTGATGTGCGCAGCTCTGTTGACCAGAGACGAGATGATATTTCATCGCATGCCGGCCCTGATGGACATCAGGACAACCAAGCAGCTACTTCTCCAACTCGGGGTCCAGTTGGACGACTTCACCCCCGGGGCTCTCAGGATAAAGGCCAGGGAAATCACCGATCATACTGCGCCTTACGAGCTTGTGAAAACAATGCGCGCTTCTGTCCTGGTGTTGGGACCGCTTATGGCACGCGAGGGTCGAGCAGACGTGAGCTTGCCGGGTGGTTGCGCAATAGGCGCGAGACCTATCGATCAGCATTTGAAAGGTCTTGAAGCTTTGGGAGCAACTATTGAGCTGAACAACGGATATGTTCAGGCAAGAGCGTCACGCCTGAGAGGAGCAGAATTCACCTTCGATCTAAACACAGTAACAGGCACGGAGAACCTTATAATGGCGGCCTCACTGGCAAAGGGAACCACGGTTCTAAGGAATTGCGCAGTAGAGCCTGAGGTTTGCGAGCTTGCCCATGTCATCAACCGCATGGGCGGAAAAATAAATGGGGCAGGGACTCCGGAGATAGTTATTGAGGGTGTCGAGAGACTGGACGGCATAGTTCATGAGGTGATGCCTGACAGGATCGAAGCAGGGACTTACCTCCTGGCTGGAGCGATTACCAAAGGGGATGTCAGGGTTGAGGGATGTGATCCTGGGCACATTGAATCGCTTCTTGAGAAGCTTCAGGATGCTGACCTCAAGCTCGAGATTTCGGATAATTCGGTCAGGGTCATTTCAAATGGTGGCTTGCACAGGCGGGATGTTGTGACAGACCCTTATCCGGGTTTCGCCACTGATTTTCAGGCTCAGTACATGGCCCTGATGGCTCTCGGCGATTCCAGTTGTGTAATCACGGAGCAGGTTTTTGAGAACCGTTTCATGCATGTTCAGGAGCTTGTCCGAATGGGAGCGAACATAAGGGTTTCCGGAAGGCTAGCCAGGGTGACAGGGGTAAAAAAACTCTCAGGCGCCCATGTTCAGGCCACTGATCTGAGGGCTAGCGCTTCACTTGTGTTGGCTGGGCTCGCTGCTCACGGGACTACCGAGGTGCATCGTGTCTACCACCTGGATCGTGGCTACGAACGCCTGGAAGAAAAACTCCGGGCGCTTGGCGCCGATATTTCAAGTGAAAAAGACAGGATGCTCTGATCACCGGGGCTCATATACTTATTCAAAGTCTTCAACCCAAGGACAACCAGCATGAGAAGGGCCAAGATAATACGCAACACATCTGAGACTCAGGTCAGTGTCAACATTTGCCTGGATGGCTCGGGTAAATCCACCATTGAGACCGGTATCGGATTCTTTGATCACATGCTTGACCTGTTCACCCGGCACGGTCTTTTCGACATTGAAATAAACGCCAGGGGTGATTTACAGGTCGATTTCCACCATACGGTGGAGGATGTGGGGATATGTCTGGGTGACGCCCTGCGTAAAGCGCTGGGAGACAAACACGGTATAAGGCGATATGGATTTTCTTCAACCCCCATGGATGAGGTCTTGGCCACTGTTTCTCTGGACTTGTCCGGCCGATCCTTTCTCTCGCTGGATAATCCGGTTGAAGACAGAACAGCGGGAAATTTTCCGCTGGACCTGGTGAGGGTCTTTTTCCAGGCTTTTTCAGACCGCTCGGCGATGACCCTGCATGCCTCGGTTCAGTCAGCTCAGAACCCGCATCATGCTGCTGAAGGACTGTTCAAGGCGCTTGCCAGAGCATTACGACAGGCGGTTGAGGTGGATCCAAGAGTCCTAGGAGCCCCATCAACAAAAGGGGTACTCGAATAGGGTCATGCCTTTTCTCGTGGCAAGACACCAAATCCTGGAACGGTTTTCGAGCGCATCAAGAATCATGAACCTTACTGAGGCCTTGCATGATAGCAATAGTTGATTATGGCATGGGAAATCTGCGCAGCGTGCAGAAGGGCTTTGAGAAAATAGGCGCCGAGGCTATCATCTCGCGTGATCCCGCCCAGATCAAGGATTCGGAAAAGGTAGTGCTTCCGGGAGTGGGGGCCTTTCCTGAATGTATGAAGAACCTCGCAAATTTTGGATTGATAGATCCTATAATTGATTTTATAAAAAGTGATCGCCCCTTCCTGGGAATATGTCTGGGGTTACAGTTGCTTTTTGACGAATCCGAGGAATTCGGACTACATGGTGGGCTGAAAGTAATACCTGGCAAGGTGAAGGCGTTTGACAGGAACATGGGGCTGAAAATCCCACACATGGGCTGGAATCAGGTCAACTTTAAAAAGGATGTCCCAATCTTCATGAATATTCCCGATGGAGCATGGTTCTATTTTGTCCATTCATACTATGTGGATCCCTCAGACAAAGAGGACATCGCCGCCACTACAAATTATGGAATAGAATTCACTTGCGCAGTCTCACGAGGTAACCTGTATGCGCTCCAGTTCCATCCTGAAAAAAGCCAGGATAACGGGCTGAAAATTTTGTCCAATTTTGCCGGGTTGTAGGCTATCGGTTGTGAAATCAATTCTGCTGCGACTCGCAGACTATTACAGAATCCTGGCCATTGTTTTCCTGAATGCAGTCATTTTTCTGATTGCGATCAATTATATTGCTGCGTTTTTTTTACAGATTCACAAAGGTTCCGGAACAGATGATGATAGAAGTCTGGGCCTGTTCAAATACAAAAAATATGACCCGGCGCTTGAGCCTGTTTATAGGGGTTGGGGTCCGGAAGACGTGAACCAGCTCCTAAAGGAAACCAGGTCAGTTTCTCTGGGGTACGAGCCATACGTTCAGTTCAGGGAACGTCCCTTTCATGGCAGATTCGTAAATGTGAGCCCCTATGGATTCAGACCGGTTGCCAACCAGTCAGAATGGCCGCCGAATCCAAAAGAATTGAACATATTTGTTTTTGGCGGATCGACCGTGTTCGGTTACGGTGTAACGGACGCCGAAACAATAGCATCCAGGCTCGAGGAGAAAGTGGCCCAGATTCATGGCGGAAAAGTCAATGTGTTCAACCTTGGACGCTGCAGCTACATCTTTCCTCAGGAAGTTGTCTTCCTGGAAAGGCTTCTGGCCTCATCAACCATACCTCACATTGCAATTTTTATTGATGGCTTAAACGATTTTGCACATCACGAAGGGGTTCCAGGCTTTACAAAGGACTTAACGAGATTCATGGACCGAGGGGAAGTTGCGCCTTTCAAGGCGTGGTTTGCCGATTGGCCGATCATAAAATTGTTGAACGCTGGAGGGCCAGACCAGAAAAATGACTCCAAGCTCTCGGAGTCGGCAGTCGGAGCCTCGGTTTTTGAACGCTACATTTCAAACAAAAAAGTGGTAGAGGCTCTTTCGAAAAATTTTGGAATCCGGGTCCTTTTTGTTTGGCAACCGGTCCCTGTTTACAAGTATGACCAGAATTACAATGTTTTCAAGGATTTCAATTATTCTCGATTTTTGCCTTACCTGAAGCCAGGATATGAAATGATGTACAGGGAATACCGAGCCGGAAGTCTTGGAGAAAACTTTCTGTGGCTTGCCGACATGCAGGAGAATTTAAAAGAGCCTCTGTACGTGGATGCTGTTCATTATAGCGCCAGGATGTCGGAGATGATCGCCGGGCGTATAGTGGAAAAGATGATTTCAAGCGGTTTCTTGAATTGAGTTTTGTGGTAATATGCGGCGTCTTTATAATGCCTAATTCAAGTTGGAGCCTTTTTGTTGAATTCTGATATTGCGCTCATAGTTCCGGTCGGCAAATCCCATTATGTGGTTCCTCCAGTTGGCCTGGGTTATCTGGCTACGGCACTGAGACGGGCCGGTTTCAACAGTGTGACCATAATTGACTCAATCAGGGAAAATCTCTCAATACCCCAACTGGTTGACAAACTGGTATCCCTCAATCCACGGATAATCGGATTCCAGGTATTTTCATCAGATTTTGTGTCTGTTAGGGACAGCATAAATCTCATCAAACAAAAGATTCCCGGCGCCATGATAATTTTGGGAGGGCCTCACGTATCTGCCACCGGGACGTCTATATTCTCAGATTTCCCGGGTGTGGACTTTGGTTTCATGGGAGAATCCGAGGTTAGCCTGCCGTTGTTTGCTCGCCGCTCCATTCTGAAAGAAGCCATCGAACTGGAATCAATTCCCGGTCTGGTCCACAGGTCCGAAGGGGTGGAACGGGCAAATGAGCGTGCTTACATCGAGGATCTGGACGCTCTCGGTTTTCCTGCCTGGGACCTTATGCCTCCGGACAAATATCCTGACGCTCCTCAAGGAGCTTTTTACAGGCAATTCCCCATAGCGCCGATCGCCACAACAAGAGGATGCCCATACACTTGCGCTTTCTGCGGTTCCCCGGTCAACATGGGTAACAAACTGCGTTTTCGCTCTCTGGATAGCGTGTTTGGGGAAATGGAGACGCTGTACAAGCATTACGGTGTAAGGGAATTTCATTTCATAGATGACATGTTCAACATGTCAAGGACCCGTGTTCTCGAATTCTGCAGGATACTGGATTCCAGGAAGTGGGGAATCAATTATACTTTCCCTAATGGTCTTCGTTTAAACACCATTGATAGGGAAACCCTGGCCTGGATGAAAAAAACGGGGGCGTACGCTTTCACTGTTGGTATAGAGTCAGGCTCGCAGCGTATCCTGGATGCGATGAACAAGAAGCTGACCGTTGACATGATCAGGGAAAAAGTTCAAATGATAGCAGAATCGGGAATTGAGCCGTCCGGTTTTTTTCTACTCGGATACCCCGGAGAAACCAAAGAGGATATCCGGAAAACTATCGACTTTGCCAAGAGTCTGCCCTTAAAGAGGGCTCATTTCAGTAACTTCCTACCCTTGCCTGGAACATTGGCGACACAGCGACTCCTGGATTCTGGAGAAATAGGCCCACCCGACTGGGAAAATCTCGCTTATTCAAATACGCCCTATGCACCAAAGGGTATTTCAACAAGTGAATTGAAATCATTCCAGCGAAGGGCGTTTCTGGAATTTCACCTGAGGCCCAAGATTTTGTTCAAGATGCTGTCTGAAATTAAGAGCCCGCATCATTTTAAATCGCTCCTGGTTAGGGCCAAGGACTATCTACTTTCCTGATTGCTGAGGATTCAGGCAAATGTACATTCTGGAAGTGATTGAAGCATTTTGAATAAGAAATCAGTAACAATAGTAGGCGCTGGCATAACAGGTCTTACAGCGGCTTACAGCTTTCTGAAACTTGGCTGGAAGGTTAGGGTCTTAGAATCCTCAGGCTTATTGGGAGGTCTTGCGGCATCGGTTGACTTTGATGGGGCGCCGGTAGAGAAATATTATCATTTCATTTGTCGCGAAGATCATGAACTTGTCAATTTGATAGATGAACTTGGGTTAACTGCTAAACTCTCCTGGAGGGAAGCCTCAACTAGTTGTTATATAGACGGTCGAATTTTTCCGTTCAACACCCCTTATGATCTGCTGAGGTTCAGTCCTGCGCCTTTTTCCCAGCGTCTGCGTTTTGGGGCTCACGCATTTCTATCTCAATGGAGGCAGAGTTGGAGTTCCCTGGACAAAATCCCGGCCCGGCCCTGGCTGATAAGGAATATAGGGCTCCAGGCCTACAATGCCATATGGGACCCTTTACTCAGAATCAAATTCGGAAAGTACCACGATCAGATATCAGCGGCATGGATATGGCACAGGATTCATAGGGTCGCCAGATCACGAACATCCATGCTTGCAGTGAACAGCTACGGTTTTCTGGAGAGGGGGTGCTATGACCTCATCGACGGCATTCATGGAAAAGTGTCTCAAAATAGTGATTTTGAACTCATGACCAACTCGCGGGTTCGCAGGATCACGGTTGAGGCTGGGGTCGCAACCGGGGTCGAACTGGAAACCGGGGAAATTCTGAAATCGGATGTCACCCTTTCCACTTGCGCACTGCCAAACCTGCTTAGGCTTGTAGAAATTAAAGACAGCTTCTTTGAGAGGTTGGAGACTATAGACTACATAAATGTGGTTTGCATGCTCATGCTGGTGAAAAGGCCTTTCACAAACAACTTCTGGCTGAATGTCAATGATAGCGAAATAGCGTTCAACGGCGTGGTGGAGACTACCAACCTTAATCCCCGGCCTGACCTGATAAACTCTCGTATACTCTACATTCCCTATTATTCAAGTTCGGATGACCCCAAATGGCAAGCCTCAGATGAAGCCCTTTTCAGGGAATATGTTGCTGCCCTGAGAAAGATCAAGCCTGATTTCAGTGAAGAAGAAATCCTGCAATGGAGGGTTTTCAGGGACTGGAACGCTCAGGCGGTCTGCAGGGTCGGCTTCAGCACTGTCATGCCGGGTTATGAAACTACCATCAGGAACCTCTTCATTACAGATTCCTCACAGTATTATCCCGAAGACAGAACTCTGAGCGCATCTGTTCGACTTGGCCAGGGTGTAACAGAACTTATAGGCTCCAAAAAACTTTGCTGAAGGCTTTGCGGAGGGTGCAGGCTGGATTCCCTGTTACAAATAGGCGTTTACAGATCAACCGCCTTTTTGGACGGGTATCCAGTCCTGATGAATGACCAAAAGCGTTTCTTTTAAAACGATCATTTCTCGGGCTTACGCCGGTTAGATTGCGGACACTATGATTAAGCGGGAACGCTGAGCGTCCTTTTTATTTTCCGTCAAGCGCCTTATTCCATTTTTCGAGGTATTCATTGGTTATTGCGAATAAGTCCGCTGGATCGCCTTCGATGGTTATGGATTCCATTACGTCACCGTTTCTAATGGCGTTTACAACTTTCTGGTCCTCGGCGCCAACGACCTCACCAAATACCGAATGTTTTCCGTCAAGCCATGGTGTAGGAACATGTGTGATAAAAAACTGGCTTCCATTGGAATTAGGCCCTGAGTTTGCCATTGAGAGAATGCCGGGTTTGCTATGTCTGAGGCTGGCGTCAAATTCGTCTTTGAAGTTATAACCGGGACCACCCGTGCCGGTTCCTCTCGGGCAGCCGCCCTGTATCATAAACTGATCTATAACCCTGTGGAATTTAAGTCCATTGTAAAAGCCACGGTTAGCAAGGTTGACAAAATTTGCAACCGTAACCGGTGTTTTGTCGGCGAACAGGTTGAGATGTATCTCGCCCTTGTTGGTTTTGATTGTAGCTTTCAATTGGTTTACTCCTTTTCTGTTGATAACTTAGTCATTTAGGCAATCATTTTCTGAGAGTCCAAGGGCTTTTCCGTCCTGGCCATTTCCGCCAGTGATATCACGCCATCGGTCTCGCCCATTACTATCATTGAATCGTTCGCCATTATCATATCGTCTGCGCCGGGATTGCTTATGATCTTCGGACCACGTCTTATGGCAAGTACCGTGACCCCGTGTTCTTTCCTGAGCTTGAGTTCAGCCAGAGTCTGATTTTGCAATACTGACCCCTCGTGAACCCGCAAGGTCGTAATATCGGCGTCCGGAACATAAAGTTCCAGATTGCAGACGGTCTGTTCACCCGGAACAAGGCTCCTCAACATGCCATAATGGTCTGCTCTAACCTGGGCTACGAACTTCTCAATGTCCTCACGCGGAACCAGGTATCTGTTAAGGACGTGGTTGAGAACTTCCACAGACGCTTCATAGTCCTCGGGGATGACAACATCCGCGCCGAGTTCGTAGAGCGGTTCCATTTCCGTAACATATCTGGTTCTGGAAACAACGTAAAGACTTGGGTTTAATCTCTTGGCTGTTTCAACCACTCTTCTGGTGGCTGCAGGGTCGGAAATCACTATAGCCATGGATCGTGCGTCGTGTACTCTTGCGTGTTCAAGCACGGCCTCCTGGGAGGCGTCCCCGTAGAAGATCGGGACTCCCTGAGCCTTCTCCTTCCTGACCGTCTCGGGATTCATCTCGATGATGACAACAGGTATGTTTGCAACTCTGGACGCCTGATAAAGATGACGTCCGTTCAAGCCGTAACCAACTATTATGAGATGATTGAACAGTGATTCCTCATCATCCTCAATCGGGGTTTTTTTGAGACCACTTTTTAGCCTGTCTGGCCAAGGCGCCCTGTAGAACAGATCCGTTACACGAGGACCCGACGCCATGAGAAACGGAGCTAATATCATTGTTAGAATCGAGATGCCGAGAAAGAACTGGTAAAATTGGGGATCGACAAGTTTCAGCTTGTAACCTGTCGCCAGAAGAACGAATGCGAATTCCCCGATACCGCACAAGGCAAGTCCGGTGAAAATGGCCGTCTTCAGAGGAAAACCCAATATAATGGCTGGCAGTCCTGATGTGACGAATTTCAAAGCCAGAAGAACAAATGCAGCAAATACTATGGAAAGCGGATTTCCGGCAAAAAACTTGAGGTCCAGCAACATCCCTATGGAAACAAAAAAGAAGCTCGTAAAAAGGTCTCTGAAGGGTATAACCGATCCCAGCGCCCGGTGACCGTAATCAGATTCCGATATTATAAGACCTGCCAGAAATGCCCCTAACGCAAGCGACAAACCGGCCTCTGATGTAATCCAGGCAATGCCAAGGCCAATGAACACTACCCCAAGAAAAAAGAGTTCCCGGTCCTTAAGCTTGGCCACCTGATACAGCGCATTGGGAATAAACCATTTGGCTGCAGCAAGCACGATCACAAATACCCCCACGGCTTTGACTGTAAGCATAATGAGGGTATTGGAAAGGCTATCGGTACCGCCGGCCAGAAGTGGGACCAGCAATGTCATTGGAATAACGGCAATATCCTGGAATATCAGTATGCCTAGCGACATTCTACCGTGAGGACTGGATATGTCACCGGTACGCTGAAGAATCTGAAGTACGATTGCGGTACTGCTCAATGAGACCAGCAGTCCGAAAAACACGGCCTGGTTGTATTCCAGCCCGAAGCTTGTACCGATCCACAGGCAGGCAAACAAAGTCGCCAGGACCTGAACGGCTCCACCCACCAAAGCTATTGTCCTTATCTGCAACAGATTCTCTATGGAGAATTCCAGGCCTATTGTAAACAGTAGGCAAACAACCCCGACCTCGGCAAACTGCTCCACGACATGGATTTCGTTTATTAGTCCCAATCCGTGAGGACCCGAGATTATCCCTGTGAAAAGAAAACCTACAATGGCCGGTATTCCAAACCTGTTGCACAGGTAAGTCACTCCGAGAGCCAAGCCGCAAATCACAATTATATCGGTCAGTATGTGAGATTCCATAGATTAGTTCTGCATCTTCCTACAGCCTGGTAAACTTCTGGCAGTTTTTCTCGAACTGTTCAATGATCCGAAGATTCAATGTGGGTTTTACGCTAGGCAGCAACTCCATGAATTCAGCCGTTGATATCCTGAAGTCTTTTCCGTCTGCAAGCTCCCGTTCAAACGCTTTTTGTGTGACCTTTCTGAACAGGTACTCAATATCGGCCGGTGTAAAAAATTCTAACATTTTGACGAGCTTTTCCGTGTCAACTTCACCGTGGTTTGTGTTGGCCAGGAAATGTTCAAAAATGGTTTTTCGACCCTCACTATCAAGGGCGCCCACAGGTATGATGAGATCAAAACGGCCGGGTCTGAGCAGAGCTGCGTCAAGTTGGTCAATATAATTGGTTGCGCAAACCAGTAGGGTGTTTCCTACCTGTTTCTTGAATAGCGGCACCTGCTTTAGAAACTCATTTGTGATCGACTTATCAACACGAGAAGCCTGATCCCGGTTACCGGCTATTTCTTCAAATTCATCAATGAAGATAACCGCATTGTCGATTGTTGAAGCCTTTTCCATTAATTGTTTGAGATTTTTGCCCAATTTGTCCTGCCCATCGGCCATGAGGTCACTTGGAGAAGCTTCAATGTACCACCAACCGAGAACACCGGCTATGGCCTTGACAAAATGGGTTTTGCCTGTTCCGGGAGGTCCGAAGAATATTATGGTCTTCGGAGGTGTCACTCCATGCTTCCTGGCGAGTTCAACCTCGGTCAGGGGCAGGATGATCATTTTATCGACTATCCGTTTTGGCGGCTGCGTCTCTGAAATCGTATCCCATATGGAGCGGTCCACCGGTTGGGCCCCGAGTTCCTTGAGTAAACTCACCGTTTGTTCTTTCATCAGGCCCTGCTGAATGGACTCAGTGTTCTCCATGAAGTCCACACAGGCTACCTTGAACCCAACGTCCCTGTCCAATTTCTCAGACAGGAACCACTTGTGCTGAAGTATTTTCACCCAGCATTCGGCCGCGACATCAGGCTCAAATTTCTGGCCCGTATAATTGAAAATGCGGGTAACGCACTCTTCCGGAATAGGTATGTCAGCAACTATTTCCATAGTTCCTCCTCAAAAAAAGAAAAAGCCGGTTCCCTTTCGAGAGCAGCCCCTTCAGGAAATGCGTTATTACAGACAATAAAATTCTGTGTCAAGCCCCTTACAGGAAACTTCGGCTGTCTTATTATTATATGACCTGCAATGTTGACCCGATGGTGTTTGGAAATCCAGAATGAGGGACAAAGGCCATTTTGTAGTAATGTAGACTACGGTGAGCCCAAAAGGTTTCCCTGGACTGGAAAAGGAGCTGACTACAAAACAGGGGATTGCGTAAAAACAGTCGCCCCATTTGCAGGGTCAAAACATTGCCGTCAACAACATGACGCTTCGGGACTTCGAGCCTTGGTTTCAACACTTAACAATACCTTTTTCAGGCAAACTTTTACAAGAAGTAACATTTCGTGCCTCTCAGGAGGTTGACACATGTCAGAAAATGTCGAGATACAGGAAGTTGGGCCTAGGGACGGGCTTCAGAATGAAAAGACGGTCCTAACTCCGGATCAGCGGGCACAATTGAGTGAGATGCTGATCGATTCAGGCCTCAGACGTATTCAGGTAGGTTCCTTTGTTAACCCGAAGCTAGTCCCACAGATGGGCAAAACAGACGAAGTCCTGAGTATCCTCGGGAAACCTAAAGGCGTAAGACTGAGTGCCCTGATTCTCAATAAGAGAGGATTGGAATTAGCGATCATGTCTCAAGTTGACCACGTTGAAATAGGTGTTTCCGCCTCTGAATCGCATAGCCTCAGAAATACAGGCCTCACCAGGCCGGTAGCTTTGAATGTCGCTCGTGAGATTATACCAGTTGCACGTGAATCAGGTATCAGAACAACGGCAACTGTGATGTGCGCTTTTGGCTGCGAATTTGAAGGTCCAATAGATGGCGGAATAGTTAAATCAATTGCCTCTGATCTGTTTGATTCAGATCCTGACGAAATAAGCCTGGCTGACACCACCGGTCGGGGCACTCCTGATCAGGTGGAGAAGTTGCTCCAAAGCATAATGCCGATAACGGCGCCGGAAAAAATATCACTTCATTTTCACGACACTTACGGTAATGCTGTCAGAAACGTTCTGAAGGCCCTTGATATGGGAATAAGAAAGTTTGATTCATCCTTGGGTGGCCTGGGCGGTTGCCCGTTCGTTCCGGGGGCCTCAGGAAACCTCTCCACCGAAAAATTACTGGATTGCGTGAACCGGAGAAACCTGTTCACCGGCATAGATCCGGACAGCTTGCAGAAAGCGGTTATTTTTGTCCGGAAAATGCTCAGCTCGGCCATATCTACCAACCACTCTGGACAACATTAAAAATTTGTGAAAGTGATTGTTTATGTGATACTCTACATAAAGACTATGAGCATTAACAATTGCGCTTCACCAAGGAATGATCCAAGAGGCAGTAATTCTGACGGTCTGGAATGGTTAGTTCCCGATTTTTAAGGGCTCAGATAGTGTCAGTAAATGCCGGGATCAGAGTTTCAGGAGATGTAAATGGCCCGTATACTGGTTGTTGATGATGAGCCGGAAGTCCTTCTTTTGTTGACTGATATACTTGAGAGTGTTGGCTACGAGGTGATTAGGGCAACAAACGGCGCGGAAGGCCTAAAGGAATTCCAGCGGGGTGATATAGACCTGATAGTCACCGACATCATCATGCCGGATAAAGAGGGTCTAGAATCAATTATGGACTACAAGCAACTGAACCCTGATGTAAAAATCATTGCTATCTCGGGAGGCGCACGTATAGGTCCACACACCTACCTGAAAATGGCCGAAAAATTCGGCGCCAGAAGAGTATTTTCCAAACCGTTTCGGAACAAGGAACTCCTGGACGCTGTTGAACAACTCCTGGCTGAACAATGACGCCGCTTAGACATATCTGGTCGCTGTAAGCCCGGATGTCTTTGTTCCAGACAGTTTCCATAACTCAACATTTTGAGCAAAACCGGCATAAGATGTTTTTCGACGCCGATAACCTTCAGCGCCCAATACGATCTTGAGCGTCAGTCCCAAAACAGGACTTGGCTATAAATTATGTAGGGTGACGTTGGCCTGCATGATTCGCAGCGAAGGGACTCTAACTCCGCCTGGATGCAGGTTTTTTCAATCCCGATAATTTCATGGTGGCGCTTTGAAGGCTTAAACAAGGCAGGCTCTAACTCTCAAGCTGGTTTTGTCGGGCGACACCCCCTCACGCCGAGTGGCGCCTCAAAATCTGACAAGTTAGCCGGACGTTGTCGGAGCCGATCATTGCCGGGTTATTCGCCATCGTAGCCGTGGCGCCCGAATATCGGAAACTGGCTTCCACATTCATGTCTTGAAGGATTAAGGACTGAATGTTCATCCTGAACCTCATTCAGAACATTACTCTCTTAATAGCTCTGGCAGCTCTTTACCAGGTGATTGCCGCGCGTCTGAGGAAAGAAAGTCTTGGAAACAAGGTTGTGTCCGGTGTTTTGTTCGGGGTAGTCGCTATAGTCGGCATGATGACCCCGGTTCATTTCACTCCAGGAATTATTTTTGACGGTCGCTCGATCATTCTGAGCATAGGCGGGTTATTGGGTGGGCCAGTGGTGGCCCTTGTGTCCGCCGTCCCGGCAGGGATTTTCAGGGCGCATCTCGGAGGTGTAGGCGCCTACGTTGGCATAGCTACAATCATAGTGTCAGCAGCCCTTGGCGTCCTTTTTCATTACATCTGGAATGTAAAAGGCCAGAGAATAAGTCTGATCAAGCTATGGCTGTTCGGAATACTTGTCAATTCAATCATGTTGATGATTTTCCTGGGGCTTCCTGGATCAGCCGGGACAGAAGTCGTCAGGCAGATGGGACTGGCCATTCTTGTTTTCTATCCCATTGCTACCGTGCTTGTCTGCCAACTGTTTCTGGATTACGAAAGACAAATATCGAATTCCAGAGCCTTGCATGAGAGTGAGTCACTCTACCGCGGGATATTCGAGAATGCAGCGGCTGGAGTTGATATAGTGAACGAAAAAGGGGAGTTCCTCCAGGTCAACAACACTTTTTGTCAAATACTGGGGTATTCACGAGACGAATTACTTAAATTTACAATTTTTGACGTGACTCATCCCGAAGATCGCGACATTTCCAACCTCAAACACCAGCAGATGATACAAGGGGAGACGGATTCATACAAATTTGTAAAACGTTACATGAGCAAAGACGGCCGGGTGGTATGGGCGGAGGTTTCGGTGGCCGCTGTGTATCGGGAAGACGGGTCCTATCAGTCAACCATAGGTGTGATCTCAGATATAACTGCTAAAAAGTTGAGTGAAGATGCTCTCAAAGAGCGTGAACGAATGTGGGAGATGATGATAGGGAACCTCCCTGGCTTTGTTTACAGGTGCGCCAACGATCGTAACTGGACCATGGAATACATAAGTTCAGGCTGTCTCGAAATCACGGGTTATTCACCTGAAGATTTTATCATGAACAGGACCCTGGCTTTCAACGATATCGTGTCGCCTGAATATAGCGAAGAGTTGTGGAACCGGTGGCAGCAGGTAATCAGCAATAAGGCTCTCTTCGAGGAAGAGTATCCGATCACAAACCGTGACGGTAGAATCAGGTGGGTCTGGGAGAGGGGCCGAGGGATTTTTGATGAGCGTGGAAAACTCCTGTTCCTTGAAGGATTTATAACAGACGTTACCGAGCGGCGAGAGACTGAGCTGGCGCTGAGGGAGAGCCATCAGAGGTATCAGAATCTGTTTGAGAAATCGCGACTGCAGGAAGAACTTTATCTATCAATGCTGAATTGTTCTGCAGACCCGATAATTGTTTACGACATGGAAGGAAGGGTCCGCTATCTCAATCCTGCTCATACGGAACTGTTCGGCTGGAGCCTTGAGGAGGTAGAAGGCAAGAAATTGGCCACTGTCCCAGCATGGGACATTGAAAAAACAAAATCCATCATAGACCAGATATTGCAAACCGGTAAAACTAATCGCTCTTATGAAACGCAAAGAATGACAAAGGATGGACGAAGTGTAGACGTTAGTATCAGCGGTTCACGTTATCTTGATCACAACGGCTTACCAGCCGGAATGCTTGTGATAATCCAGGACATCTCTCACAGGAAAAAAGTTCAGGAACTCCAGAGACGATTGGTCACCGCCATAGAGCAGGCGGCAGAGGCTGTCATAATTACTGATTCTTCGGCCGAAATAAAATATGTCAATCCGGCTTTCGAGAAGATCACCGGATATTCCTCCGCAGAAGCGATAGGGAAAACCCCCAGCATCCTGAAAAGTGGAATTCATGACGAAAATTTCTACAGGCGTCTTTGGGAAACAATCCAGGCAGGTGAGGTATGGTCGGGACGGTTCATAAACAGGAAAAAAGATGGAAGCATCTACTACGAAGATGCCACAATATCGCCAGTAAGGGATTTTAAAGGCAATATCAATAACTTCGTCGGTGTCAAAAGGGATGTCACTGAAACGGTAGAACTGACAAGGCAACTACTCCATTCCCAGAAAATGGAGGCAGTAGGAACCCTGGCAGGAGGCATAGCCCATGATTTTAACAACCTGCTTCAGGTAGTAATGGGATATTGTGAAATCATGCTCCACAACAGAGACAGAAACGAATCCGACAGGGCGGATCTTGAAAAGATCTATTTTGCTGGGAAAAAAGGAGCCGAACTGGTCAGGAAGTTACTGACTTTTTCAAGGAATGAGCAGGCAAAACCGGTTCCAGTTAATGTTAACGATGAGATTACCCAAATTCGAGATCTGCTATCCCGGACCATTCCAAAAAATATCCAGATTGAACTTCGCCTAAGCCCAGATCTGAGTCTTGTTGAAGCAGACCCATCCCAACTCTCTCAGGTGATACTCAACCTCTCAGTGAATGCACGTGATGCCATGCAGGACGGCGGAAAATTGTCAATTGAGACCAAAAACATCTTTCTGGATGAAGATTATTGCAACAAAAACCTGGGGGTAGCGCCTGGAAAACATGTTTGTCTCATCGTCTCCGATACAGGCTCAGGAATTGATGAATCGGTTATAGATCATATTTTTGAACCATTCTTTAGCACAAAAGAGGTAGGCAAAGGAACCGGACTGGGGTTGGCAACGGTTTATGGGATCGTTAAGAACCACGGAGGCCATATAACTTGTGAGAGCCTCAGCGGTGAAGGATCAACATTCAAAATCTATTTCCCCGCAATTAACTCAGAGACTTAATAACAGAAAGATTGCTTGGGGCCCTAAATCAGCCGCCGATAACCATGTTTATAAGATTGTCCGACTCACGGCTCTTCAGGGAATACATCTTCAGGGTCACATCACGCCGGCGCCAGGTCACCCTGACGTCACATTCAAGATCCTTCCGCAGCAATATGGAGACTATTCCCAGTTCATTAGAGCGTGTCTGGCCAAAATCGGCGACCTTTGCCAACAATTCGCGGTATAGTTTGCGATCTGTTGTTCTGAGACCTCCAATGGCAACCATCCATGCCTTAATGTTTCCGGCATGGCTGCCATCATAGGGAGGCAGGGCATAATAACTATTTTCATTTCCAAAAGCTTTGATAACTTTCATTGTAATTCTCTGAACAGAACGTGTAAGATCAGGAACATCAAGTTTTTCCTGATGAGGGATCGCCTCTATCATCGACTGATGATAGTGTCAATCATAATACTTATATTAGTTAATATGTTGTCTGGTTTATCTTGAAAATTAAACATTTATAAATCGTATCTGTTTGATTGTTTTAAGATAAACTGATCGTGAACTCGGCCTTTAGCGGTTCCTCGACCCGGCGCCGAGGTCTGCTCCGATAGGCTTGCGGGGACTTTAGCAAAGTAATCCGGATGGAAGGATCTATTGCAATAGCAGGGTGCTGGAATGAATGAGATAAAAGATTTGTCCGTATATCCCCGGATCATTGGGCGTAGCGACGAAGCTTTTTTGGTCTATCAGGACGGACATGCCATATTCGCCGGTGGGGCATGCATGGCCGTAACCGGTCTGACGACGGAAGACTGGCTTACAACTACCTGTTTGGAAGATGGTTTGGCTTTCCAGGACCCCGGAGGCGTGAGCCGTTGTTTGGAGATTCCAGATTCTAATGAAAAAACTATTTTGACAGATGATCTTGTGTTTACTGACCGATTTGGAGTTGAAAAATGGATTCGGATAAAGACTTCACAAATCCTTTTTTCAGGCCGACCGGCTACTTTGTATACGCTGACTGATATTGACGCTCAAATTAAGGTAGAGCGGGCGTTATCAACCTACGAGTGCGATTTCTCGCAGTTGCAGGAGCTTTTTGTAAGCCAGAACGAGCAGGTTGTATCGGTAAACAGAATTGTTGCTGAATTAAGCCGAGCTGAGAGCCTTGAAGAATGTTGTTCAACTCTGATCTCTCAACTTGCCGAGAACCTTAATTTTACAAAGTTGATAGTGGCGATAATCAAGGAGGACGGTAAATTCGGTCATATTGAAACACTTGGAATAGACATACCTCGCTCAGTCATACTTGATCGGCTTGGTCAGGAAGAATCTTGCAAAAGGGTAGTTGATAATGGGCGGATTCTGGTGGGCCATGACATTCAGGAGGCCGGTTCGAGTTTCTGGGATGATGTTTTCAGCAAATGGACCATTTATCCTTTAAAAGGTAGGAAAAGAGTTCTTGGCGTGGCGATTCTTGGCAGTCACGGCAATGAAAACAGGGATACGGTAGGGCTGATATTCAACCAGGCCGGAGTGGTCATGGAAACTTTGGCTCTGGCTAATTCCCTGGCTAAAACCAACGAAGAACTGTTGCATTTCATGAATGAACTGAGTGAAGCCAAGAATTCGGCTGAGAGGGCAAACGAGTCCAAGAGCCAGTTTTTTGCCAACATGAGTCATGAAATTCGGACTCCAATGAATGGAATTATTGGTATGACAGAGTTGGTTCTCGGGACTGATCTGACTGGCGAACAGCGGGAATATCTTGAGGCAGTAAAAATGTCAGGTGATTCCCTACTGTCTCTGATCAATGACATTCTGGATTTCTCGAAAATGGAGGTTGGTAGATTCGAACTTGCGTTTACTGACTTCAGTCTACGCGACTGCATAGGCAATACACTGATTACACTTGCAAACCAGGCGCATGCCAAGAACCTCGAACTTGCGAGCCGGATAGGCCCGGATGTCCCTGACAATCTGTGTGGAGACCCAGGACGATTAAGGCAAATTCTGGTCAATATAATCGGAAACGCCATCAAATTCACTAGAGAGGGAGAGGTCATATTAAGGGTGGATTTGGAGCAGGAGCTTGACAAATCGGTAATCCTCCATTTCAGAATCACGGACACGGGAGTGGGCATACCCGCAGCTAAGGTTGAGACGATCTTCAAGGCATTTGAACAGGTGGATTCATCGACCACAAGGGAATTTGGAGGTACAGGTCTTGGCCTGAGCATTTCATCTCAGCTTGTGGGATTGATGAAGGGTAACATCTGGGCAGAGAGTGAACTAGGCAAGGGGAGCGTTTTTCATTTTACCGCTGAGTTCGAATTTGCGGGTCAGCCCGTTCATCGAATTGTGCCTGAAGAGAAGTCAATACTTGCGGGTGTGCGCGTAATTATTGTGGATGACAACCAGTCCAATCGTACAATACTCTCTGAAACAGTCAAGACATGGGGAATGGCGCCTGTGGCTGTGGGTGATAGCAGGAGAGCCATGGAGATCATTGATGAGGCCAACAGGAAAGGGGATCCATTCTCTCTGGCTCTGGTCGATTTCATGATGCCCGGAATGAACGGTTTTGAACTCGCTGAATCGTTAAGCAAATCAAAAACCTCGAATATAGACAAAATAATTATGCTAACTTCCGGCGGTCAACGTGGGGATGCCGCCAAGTGTCAGGAGCTTGGGATTGCAGCTTACCTCATGAAACCTATCAAACAGTCCGATCTCATGGACGCAATATTGATGACAATGAAAAAAACTTCAGGTGTAGAGGCGAGAACACCGCTGATTACACGGCATTCCGTTCGTGAGGCAAGGAAAAGGCTCAAGATCCTTCTAGCCGAGGACAACCCGATAAACCAGAAGCTTGGCAAGAAAATCCTTGAACAGATGGGACACACGGTTTCCGTAGCTTTTAACGGATTGCAGGCCCTTGAACTCCTTGGAAAGACAGATTTCAACCTGATTCTTATGGATGTTCAGATGCCTCAAATGGATGGATTTGCTGCGACAAGGATAATTCGGGACGAAGAAAAAACAGCCGGTGGACACATACCAATAATTGCGATGACGGCCCATGCTATGACTGGAGACCGTGAGAAATGTATTGCTCAAGGAATGGACGACTACATTTCCAAGCCTATAAACAGGAAAGAACTCGCCGAATTAATTGAAGTCATATCAAATAGATATGAAACTCAAGGTGACAAAGGCATCAAACTTTCGGTATTCTGAAACGCCAGGCAACCTTCAACAAAGGGTCGAACAGAAATGGACAAGAGCAGAAAACGCTCTTTTGGAGATTAGTAATGGGATTTGAGAACCAGGACTTTAACGATTACCTTGATAGACTTCAGAATGGCCATGAAGATGATAGGGTAGACATTTACCGGGAAATCGGGGCGTTAGGATTTCCATGGGATGATGAGCTTTTGTTGACGGCGCTTTCCGATCCTAGCCCCAGGGTCAGGTCAGTCGTATGTGAAACCCTTGCGGATAATCAGGATAAACGCATCACTGGCTCGTTGCTGGAGTTTCTTCGAAACCAGGATCCCGGAATACGGTCCATGTCCATGTCAATACTGGCCGAGCTTGGAATGGCCGCCCTTTACCAGACTGCCAGCTATCTGGATGATCAGGATCCGGATGTGCGAATTTTTGCAGCGGGCATACTCGGAGAAAGTCGACTCAAACAGGCTTTTCCCTACCTAAAAAAGGCGCTCGAAGCCCCGGAGGAGAATCTTAGGTATGCGGCTGCCGAGGCCATGGGCAAGATCGGGGAGACCAGGGCTATCCCTGTCCTAATAGAATGTCTTCAGGACCAGTGGGTCCGATATCCATCCATCGAGTCTCTGGGGCTTTTGAATGCCACGGAAGCCATTCCTTCACTTATCGAGCTGTATTACGAAGATGAGTGGGTGCGGGTAGCTGTTATCGAGGCTATAGGAAAAATGGGCTCTGGAGAACAGGTCGATTTTCTCCTTGAACAGATGGATGAGGACGATGAACTCATAATGCAGGCCTGTTTTACTTCGTTGGCCCGCATAGAGCAGCGTGAGGCGTGCGGAGCCTTTGAAAGGCTCAGGAAGACCGGCCTGGATGTTGAGGGAATAATAACGGCAGGCCTGACAGTGCATGATCCGGAAATAAGGAAACTGGCCATATGGACTCTGGGTTTGATGGGTGAAGAAGATCATGTGGCGCTTCTTGTCAATCAACTATGCGATTTTGATGATGAGATACGAAATACGGCTAGTGAAGCGCTTTTGAATGTTGGGGCGCGACATCTGGATGTACTGGTGAATCAGCTTGAATCCAGTGACGATGTAACTCTAAAAAAGGAATTGATTGACATAATAGGCCGGATCGGGAATCCGGCAGCCATATCTGCAGTCGTCCGAACTCTTGAAGACAGCGACAAAACCTTACGGGAAACATCTGCCAGAGCCCTTGGATTGTTCAAGAGCAGGGTTGCCATAGATGTTCTGATAGATCACCTGAGCGACCCGGAGGGGTCGGTGAGGACCGCTTGCGCCTCATCTCTCGGGGCGTTGAAGGCGGTCAAGGCGACCAGAAATCTGCTTGCCTCACTTGAGGATGAATTCAGTGAGGTCCGGGAATCAGCCTCTGAGGCATTGGGAAGAATCGGAACAACCGAGGCAATCAGGCATGTGGCCGCTCTTCTAAAGCACGAGCGCATGGAGGTCCGACAGGCTGCTGTCCAGTGCCTTGGACTTATCATGGATAAACGGGCTGAGACTTATCTCGTGGAAGCTCTAAATAATCCGGATCGTGGGGTGAGACGTTTTGCCGCCAACATGCTGGGCAAACGAAAGACTGTTCAGGCTCTCAGACCATTGATGATATGCCTTTTGGACGAAGACTGGCAGGTCAGGAAATGCGCGGCCTCAGCCCTTGGAAATATCAATGACGCCCGGTGCGCCGATGCGCTTATCTCTGCAATGAACGACGAGAACATATGGGTTCGTTACGCTTCTGCCATAGCAGTGGGAAGGATAGGCGTGGAGAAGGCGAGACCGGCGCTTGTCAAATCATTGAGACATGATACCGGGCCGGTCAGGATTGCGGCAATAGAGGGGCTGTACATGGTCAATGATCCGGGATTGTTGAACCTTCTTGTCCCACTAACCAATGATCCGGACGATGACATTAGAAAAGTGGTTGCTGAAACCCTGGGTCGAATCGGTTCGCCACAATGCGCCGAGTTATTGGAAAAAATGTTGTCTGATCCAAACCCAAAGGTCAGCCATGCGGCATCCAGAGCCATGGAATTAATACCCCGACCGGCATAGAAACGAATGGATATAACTCAAGAAGACTTTGACAGTATCCGCTTCCTTATCAAGGAAAAGAGCGGCATAAGTATAGGCGCAAACAAGGCAAATTTCCTGGTTTCCAAACTTGGGCGCCGTTTGAAGGAGACGAACAGCGAGTCCTTCAAGGAGTACTATTTTTACCTCAAATATGACTCCAGGGGTTCGTCGGAAGTAGACAGGCTGGTAGATCTCGTAACCGTGGGAGAGACATTCTTTTACAGACACATAGAGCAGTTGGAGGATTTCTCGGAACAGGTTTTGCCGGGTATTTTGAAAAATCGCAGACTGCTTCATCCATTGTCCATATGGAGCGCTGGCTGTTCGTCCGGTGAAGAGGCTTATACACTTGCAATAATGCTGCTTGAAAGT
>CALDNG010000166.1 GCA_937915285.1 uncultured Desulfomonile sp.
ATTTTCCATATAATAAGCAGTCAAAGCCTCTCTTACAATGTTTCTGGCGCGGTGTAACCGAGATTTTACTGCGGGTATGGTTATTCCCAGAACCTCAGCGGTCTCCTCAAGAGAAAAGCCCTCAATATCCCGTAGAATCATCACGGTACGGTAAATCACCGGCAAATCGTCTATTGCCTGTTCCAGAATCTTCTTGCCTTCCATTGACAGCAGGATTTCCAGTGGAGTGCTTATAAACTCCGGTGAAGCCGTTAATCTGTCAGAAGCCTGGTTTGATAATTCATCGTCGAATTCTACGTAATCGTGAACATTCTTGCGCAAAAACATAAGCGCCGCGTTTGTGGCGACCCTGAAAAGCCAGGTCGAGAATGACGATGCCCCGGTGAAAGACGCCAGACCCTTGTAAGCGCTGAAAAATGTCTCCTGAAGGAGATCCTCAGCCTGGTGGTTATCGTGGACTATCTTTCTGAGATGGCGGTATATTCTGCCTTGATACTTATCAACCAGTTCCTCAAAAGCTGAAAAGTCTCCCTGAAGGGTTTTCTGTATATTTAATGTGTCCTGATCCATAAAATCCTTTAGGAAAGAACAATTACTGTTCCGGAAATTCTAAATCCTAACGTATAGATAGTATTGAGGGCTTTGGAATGTCAAGGCTCAAACTAATATTATAAAACGTATCTCCACAATGTTCCAACAAAAATATCGCATCCTGAATGATTCAGTTAAAAACAGTCAGTGTGTAATCGAGTGATGGCTGTTTTTTGTTACGGTCTGGACCAAGCGTCTTGCTATTTTTGTATTATGTGACTAAATCTTCAGACGGATACGTTATGTAGTCGAATTTTCCAATTGATAGCGAGGCCATGTCAATGAATGCACGTTTGGAGCAAGCGGCCAATATTATCGCCAAATCGAAACACCTGGTGGCGCTGACCGGGGCCGGTATAAGCACGGAATCCGGGATACCAGATTTTCGAAGCCCAGGAGGCCTTTGGACCAAGGTAGACCCAGGCGAGTTCTCCATTGACCGGTTCCTGCAAAATCCTGCCCGATTCTGGAAAATGAATCTGGACCTCAAAAATTCAGGTGACTTCGATCTTGCCTCAGCATCACCGAACGCGGCTCATTACTCTCTGGCCAAAATGGAGAGCAAAGGCATCATGAAATGCATAATTACCCAAAATGTTGACAGCCTCCATCAGAAGGCCGGCTCCATAGAGGTAGTAGAATTTCATGGTAATCTTTTGAGGGCGATATGCATGAAATGCAAGACGCTTGAGCCCATTGAAAAAGTGGAACAGAGAGTATCATCAGGTGAACAGGAAACGCCACGCTGCAATCACTGCGGGGGACTGCTCAAACCGGACGCTGTCTTTTTCGGCGAGCCGATACCATCCAAGGCTCTTATGGCATCCAAGGTCATGTCCCAGAGATGCGACGCGCTCCTTGTCATAGGAACATCCCTGCAGGTTTTCCCTGCCGCTGAAATTCCAATTGTCGCCAAGTCAAAAAGCCCTTCGGCCACAATCATAGAAATCAACCGTGAACCATCGGCCTTGCACACCCAGGTGACCGACCTTCTTCTGCTTGGAAGCGCGGGAGAGATACTCTCCAAAATTGACGAACTGATAAATTAGATGTCCGAACAGGATCTAGTTGTTTGATCTAAAACAAAACGGAGGTCTCGAGGAAAAAACCTGTCCTGTTCATGTCCTGGGTATCCGTGTTGCTCTTGAATTTGATGTGGTCGGCCCTGTAGCCTCCAGATATTGTCCATGTCCAGAACGTGTTTACAGGGATGTCAAAACCGCTCATGACTTCCCAGCGCCAGGTCTCAAGACTGTTGTAATTCCACCAGTCAACCCTTCCGCCGAGTTTCGGGCGCAATGAAATGTTCTCAAAAATAGGGTAGAAGGTTCCGTGAAAACCCAAAGTGGGAAAGGTCAGTGAAGTGTATTCACTGTAGTTGTACAGCCTGTCCCCTACGACAGTGTTAGTGACCCGCGTGTCATAACCCGCCATCACAAGGTCTATGTTCGCCCCGAACAGGAATTGAGGCGTCATGTAAAAATCCAGGTCATAACCCAGACGCCAATCGCGTATCTTCTGGGATGATCCATTTACCGACTGATCATAAACTGTCCCAGGCTCAGCGTTCAACCTTAAGACATGGGCATTGAATATCCGCAAATCAGCAAAAAACTCCCATGCCAATTTGTCCTTCTTGATCCCCATGTTCTCGGATATGCCAATTTTGGTTCTGTCGCTCTGAATCAGGTCACCTTCCAAAACGGTGAACCACATCCGGACCCCACCATCTGCTCTGACATAATTAGGCACTTCCCAGGCATAGACCTTTCCCATGAGAAGGAAGCAGGCGATAATTAGCCAGCAAATAATCAGTATTTTTTTCATCTTTAACAGGCCCTTGAGCTAACATAAACTCATTTAACTTTAAGTTTTGTGTTTAACTAATATAAAATAGTGACTAAATTGTCAAGCAAAAGCCATGCAAGAATGCTTTTTTGAAGACGCTTGCAGAATTTAGGACGTTCGGGTATTACCAGGTATTATTAATGACTGTCGGTTAGAGGTTTCAGCGTCGAGGTCGAATGAAAAAACAGAAGCAGGAAATCATAACCTTCAAGGTTCCTGAATCATTGAGGGACGCCATGCGAGGCATTCCCAACAGGTCCGAATTCATCAGGCACGCTGTTTTGGCGGCTCTTGACAGTATCTGCCCGCTATGCAGGGGAACGGGTGTTCTTCTTCCAGACCAGAAGCGTCACTGGGATCAGTTTGCTGTGGATCATAGACTGGAAGAATGTAATTCGTGCCATGCTATTCATCTGGTCTGCTCCAATGATGTCAGAAAATTACATTCACGATCTCATGAACTCATTGAAATGAAGGAACCGGTCAATGATGACTAATGAATGGAGTGGCGCATGATTAGGAAATGGTTTTATTTATCCACATTATGCGTTCTGTTGTTGAACCCCTGCATGGCCGCTTTTGCGGTATCAGCCGAGAATGGTCAGCGGATCACGGTTTTCACCGCAATTGCTCCATACGCCTATTTTATTGAACAGATCTCGGGTGGTCTGGTAAACGCAGAAACCCTGGTCGGCCAGGGGAGGGATCCGCACACTTTCGAGCCTACACCCAGCCAGATTTCCAGACTTCATTCAGCCAAAGCCTACTTTGAAGTGGGTTTGCCATTTGAGGAAAAGCTGGTGCAGAAAATGGCCTCCCTGTTCCCTGACCTCAAAATAGTTGATTTGAACCGTGGCATCAATCTTAGAAAGATGGAAGCTGCCCACGGGGATGCGTCACATGGTCAAGAGTCCTCAGCCGGCGACAGGACTAAAAGTGGCGACGGTCACAATCACGGACACGGTTCACGAGTTACAGACCACAAGAAAACCAAATCCGAATCCGATGACCACCTCCACGGCGTCATGGATCCCCATGTGTGGTTAAGCCTGAAAAATGTAAAAATCATATCGGCCAATATTGCCGAAGCGCTCTCTTCGATCATGCCTTCTGATGCTGAACGTTTTCAGACAAACCTGAAGAGTTTCATCGACCGTCTGAACAGGCTTGATGAACAGATGGGGACTTCACTTGGAAGTCTTAAAGGCAAAAATTTCTATGTGTACCATCCTGCTTTCGGTTATCTGGCGGACGACTATGGATTGACCCAGAGGGCTGTGGAGATTGAGGGGAAGGAACCTACTGCCAAGCAGTTGGCCAGATTGATAGATTCTGCGAGAAAAGACGGTATCAAGGTAATTTTTGTGGCTCCCCAGTTTTCAAAAAAAGGCGCTGAGACAGTTGCAAGGGGTATTGATGGTATTGTTGTTGAAATCGATCCTCTCGAAAGAGATTACATCTCTAACATGACCAGAATTTCCGACAGGATCGAGTCGGGAGTCAGATAGGTTGCAGACAATTGCTGGAACAATCATCACCGGTAATAAGCCTCAGGGATTTAAGTTTTTCCTACAACGGGTTTCTGATTCTGGATGAGGTCAATTTGGATATCCGAAGCGGGGATTTTGTATCAGTAGTAGGTCCCAACGGAGGCGGAAAGACAACTTTACTAAAAATAATGCTAGGTCTTCTGAGACCGACCCAGGGTAGTGTCAAATTATTTGGAACTCCACCACATAAATCGACAAAGCGCGTGGGCTATATGCCACAGCATGCAAAATTCGATTTCCATTTCCCCGCTACTGTCATGGATGTGGTACTGATGGGACGCCTAGGGCATTCGAGGGGCTTTGGAATGTACAGCAGGCGTGACAAACAGACATGCCTGGAGAAACTTGAGATGGTTCAGCTTGCGGACCGGGCCCGCGAGTCATTTTCATCTTTGTCCGGCGGACAGAGGCAGCGGGTTCTTATAGCCCGCGCGCTGGCCTGCGAACCCGAATTGTTGATGCTGGATGAACCCACCTCAAGTTTGGATCAGGGTATAGAAGGCGAGATCTATGATTTATTCAGGGAATTGAACCGGAATATCACGATTGTTCTGGTGTCTCACGACCTCGGTTTTGTCTCTCATTATGTTAAACGGGTTATCTGTGTGAAAAGACGAGTGGTGATTCACCCCACCTCAGAGATAAGCAGTGAAATCATTAACACCATTTATGGATATCCCATGAAGATGGTGCGTCACGACAAATGTGATCCTGAAGGAACAGGAACTTGCATCAGTTTTTAACCGACATCAGATCCTATGAATTTTTGCAGAACGCCTTGATTGCGAGTGTGCTGGCCGGATCGGCCTCGGGCATAATCGGGTCGTACGTTGTAGTTAGGCGGATTTCCTACCTGGCTGGAAGCATTTCGCATACGATACTTGGCGGTATAGGCGCTGTGCTTTTTTTTAACGCCCTGCATCCTGGGTTATCGGTTGATCCTCTGGTGGGCGCAGGGGTTACCGCGTTGATTTCTGCAATAGTCATCGGCTTGGTGAGCCTTCATGCCAAGCAGAGAGAGGACACGGTGATCGGCGCAATGTGGTCGATCGGTATGGCCATT
>CALDNG010000167.1 GCA_937915285.1 uncultured Desulfomonile sp.
GAAGACTCAAACATCTCCTCGGCTGGCCTATACAACATAATCAATGAATGATCCGGCCAAAATGGATGCGTCTCATTTGGAGAGTGTTAAAAACGACTTCATTCTGTCCCAATCAAGACTGTCGGGCAAGTCTTCGCGAAAATACAGATTCAGTTTCGGAATGATACTGTTCAACGGCGATGCTTTCCTGAAGGAAGCCCTGGAATCAATTTACGACTTTGCCTATGAGATCATCATTATCGAAGGCCCAGACATGAACGCAGTCTGCATGGCAGGAAGTGATGGTGGCAGTGCTGACAACACCATGCGCATCCTTGAGAATTTTCCTGATCCACTGGAAAAGATCAGGATCATAAGAGGCTCATGGAAGGATAAAGACGAGCAGTCCAATCGAGCCATTTCTGAGGCTTCGGGGGATTATTATTGGCAGATTGATGATGACGAGGTTTACAAGGAACAGGATTTGCTTGCTGTGGAAGAATTACTTGAGGATGATCCAGATATCACTGCCGTATCGTTCGAGTGGATGAACTTTTTTAGAAATTTCAATACTGTGATGATTGCAAATCCTCCGTACGAAGTCTGGCGGCTTTTCAAAATAGGACCTGGTTGCAGGTTTAAGACACATAGACCGCCAACAGTATTCGACCCGTTATCAGGGCAAGTTCTGAACCTTGTCAAGCCACTGCGAGGCTCGGCGCTCGCCGAGAGGGGAATATACATTTATCACTACTCATATATTACAGACAAACAGGTTAAGGAAAAGATTGCTTATCACACAAACTACAGGCTGAGGGAATGTAACGCCGGAATTCCATTCTTGAGCTTATTCTCAAAATACCCGAACTGGGAAAATTCCTGGAAGCACCTTTGGCGGCATCGCATCTTTTACTCACTTCGCAAAAAATTCGATTCTGAATTTAATTATTCTTATCTCCATAATGTCTGGGCCAAATGGGAAATGGATCCTGAATCTGTGGAAACGAGATTTGGTATAAGCCCGGGCGCTGGACCATACAGGGGAACCACCAGGTTTTCAGGATCCCATCCCAGGTCCATAGAAATGCGTTTGTCAAAAAGCTCTGAGCCATGAGAAAGGGCATTTTGTATGATCATGCTTTTGCAAATGGGGAGGTGTTCGGCAAGCCTTCGGGAATATGGATCTGGGATTGGCTGAAACATCGACATAACGACACGTTAAGGGAGGTTCGGAAATTGTGGAGTACGTTCGAATCCAGGTCGTTTCTCGGGAATGGCGTAAAGCTAGGGCTGAATTCCCGAATGGTCAATTTATCCTCTCCAGGAAATGTGATGATCGGTGACAGAACTGTAATCCGTGGCATCATTCGGAATGAATCCGGAGGTCGTATTCGGATCGGAGCGGATGTATATCTTGGTGACTGTTCAATAATAAGCTGTTTGAGCCTAGTTGAAATTGGTGAGTATTCATTGATAGCTCACGGCGTCCAGATCTTTGACAATGATACCCATCCGATGGATGCGATGCAGAGACAACTCCATTTCGATTCGATCCGGGGAATGACTCCTGCCAGTATATTCAATATCGCCACACGCCCTGTGATCATAGGTAAACATGTTTGGGTAGGGATGAATTCCATGATTATGAAAGGTGTGACAATAGGAAATGAAACGGTGATAGCTGCCGGCAGCGTAGTAACTCATGACCTGCCAGCCAATGTGATTGCATCCGGTAATCCTGCCAGAGCGATAAAAAGCCTCAACTCCGTCTAAATAGTTTTTGAGAGGTCATAATGTTGCGGGTGATTTCAGATTATTTCTTCAGGAAAAAAGAACAAAATGGTGTCGCTTTCAAGAAACCTTACTACTCAGAGATGGAGGATTTTGTTCCCAACTCCTGTTTCATCCCCAATGAAGGGTCAGAGTCATGGCACAGTCCTGTCATGATCAGCGCCAAGTCTATTGCCAAGTCTGCATCTAGCATAGCCACACTTAATACATCTATAAAATTGCTCCAGACGATATCCAGGGACGAATATTCAAACTATGTCCTTTCTTATTACCATGAAGGCATAAAAAGGTTCTGCGAGAATTGGTATTTCCTGGATATAGTCAATGTGATCATTGCCCTTTCAGATACGTTGCAGCCAAGGAGATACCTGGAGGTAGGTGTCAGGTGTGGGCGGAGCGCCTGCGCCGTGGCTAGCGCAGCCCCATCATGTGACATGTTCCTCTTTGACATGTGGGTTGAAGATTACGCTGGCATGCGTAATCCTGGACCTGATTTTGTTAGATCAGAGCTTAAGAAAGTTGGGCACCAGGGTAGGAGCCACTTCATAAACGGTGATTCCCACAAAACTCTTCCAGTTTTTCTCGACTGCAACCCAAGTCTGAGTTTTGACCTCATCACTGTCGATGGCGATCATTCGCCCGACGGGGCGGCTCAGGATTTGCGAGATGCCCTTCCACGGCTTGCAATCGGTGGAGCCGTTGTATTTGATGACATCTGTCATCCGGCCCATCCCGGTCTCAAAGATGTCTGGAACCAGATGGTCTGCATGGATCCCCGTTATAGCTGCCATAATTACATCGACACAGGTTTTGGCGTCGGATTTGCCATCAGAAAGTCTTGAAGAAATCCAGAGCATGATTGCTATTACCACATGACAGAATACCGATCGGAAGCAAATAACCCAATTCGAACATTCAGCGCTGGAGCAGAGAATTACAGTCTCTCAGGATCTATCAAGGCTGCCTGCGCCGACATATATTGTTCCAGATTTGTGATCTGGCATTTGTTCAAGCGTGATTTTGTAGCAGGTTTCAGGCAGAAACTTTTAGGATATTTATGGATTGTGATATCCCCGTTGATTGGAGTTGCAAGTTTTGTTTTCATGCATTCAACAGGAATACTCAATCCTGGAGAAACTGAAATACCTTATCCAATATACGTCTTTTTTGGCGCCGGAATGTGGGGACTGATGATGGGAGCTTTAGGTTCCGTAAGTTCAGGTCTTTCAGTCAATTCAGATCTGGTAATGCGCACCGGCATTCCTAAAATATCCCTTGCAATCAGCGGATTGGCGTCCATCTGCTATTCTATGTTGGTAAATCTCGTAGTCCTGTGCGCAATACTCATGATATTTGGCTTGGTCCCCTCATGGCTGGCGATTTTTTACCCATTTACAGTGCTTCCTCTGCTATGTCTGGGCATCGGAGTTGGGTTGATACTCGCAGTCATCGGATCTGTGGCAAGGGATGTGACTGGGATGGCATCCAGTCTTCTCGGGCTAGTCATGTATCTAACCCCGGTCATATATAAGGCCCAATTTGATAATCCGGTCCTGAATGAGATCGTCAGACTGAACCCTCTGACCTATCTGGTTGACACCCCCAGAACCCTCTTTTTTAACGGCTGTGTGCCCAGCCCTCCGGGATTCGCCCTGTCCTCGATCTTCGCAGTATTGGTTATGATATCGGGCATACATGCCTTTTATCTTGTCAAGAACAATGTAGCTGAACGTTTGTGATGTCAGATAGCTGGACACTCAGGGCTCGGGGGATTTCTAAAAAATTTGGCTTAACCTTAAGCCAATCAATGAAATATGGTCTGAAAGACGTTATTAGGAAACTATTGGGAAAACCTGTGGACACGGCCAGGTTGCGTGAGGGAGAGTTTTGGGCGGTTAGGGACGTCGGATTCGAATTAAAGCCTGGGGAGGCTATGGGAATAATGGGAGTGAACGGTTCGGGAAAGACCACTCTACTCAGAATTCTCAATGGAGTGTATCCGCCTGACGCTGGCTTTGTGACCTTGAGAGGAAGAGTGGGGGCGCTGATAGCAGCTGGAGCAGGATTCGCACCCATGTTATCAGGAAGGGAGAACATCTTCGTAAACGGTTCCCTTATGGGCATGACCAACAGGGAAATGTCGTCAGTCCTGGACGAGATAGTCTCTTTTGCCGAACTGGATAAATTCATTGATCTGCCTGTAAAGAATTATTCGACCGGCATGTTCATAAGGTTGGGCTTTGCTGTAGCAGCCTTCAGCAGACCGGACATACTGTTGATGGACGAGGTGCTTGCTGTTGGAGACTTGAATTTTCAAAAGAAATGCTTTGAACACATCCTTAGATTAAAAAATAAAGGCACATCAATTGTTCTGGTGTCTCATTCGCCGGGATCGATCTGGTCAGTATGCGACAGTGGAATCATGATGGATAAGGGAAGGGTGATCGTTCACGGAGATATCGAGTCTGTCATCCGTGCTTATGATGACCAGAATTCCTTGAACGCGTTCGAGGCTAATAAACGGGCGATCCTCTCATCACTCACTGACAAGACTTTGATTTCACAGGAATGTGATGTTGAAACCGATGTCTCTGCGTCATCACTTCCAGGCAGCTACGGCCACTCCCGTGGCGGCACAGGGGACGCAATATGTCGTTCAGTGCGGGTTCTGGAAACGGAAAGTCTGAGACCAACAGACAAGGTCAAATTCGCCGAGTCTTTTGCCCTGGAGTTCGTTTATCTGGTGAATAAAAAAATAGATCAGCCAATCTTCAGGGCAAGCATAGACGCTGTTCATTACAAATTCCTGGTTTCAATTGACTCTCTTGAAAACGGCTTCAGCCCATCAGCCATAGACCCAGGCAAGTATGTGCTTCGAGTCTCGGTACTCAAATTGAGTTTACGTCCCGGGGTCTATTCCATCAATACGAGCCTTACATCAAGGCGCCTTGGAATCCACATCTTTTACTGGATGGCCGCAACCTCTTTCGTTGTAATGCATCCAGAAAACCTTTTTCTTTACTCAAATGACAAAGCCATCTTTTTTTCTCCCTGCGAGTTCATTCTGGAGAGACTCGATTGAAATACCATTTCCAACTCGATTCAGCGCATAGTGAAATAATATTTGCCCCGTTTCATGACCCGGAACACTCGTCCAACCTACCGGTAGAAATAGCCAGCGACGAAAATTCTTCGGTAATTCGAAACTCGTTGTGGGACAGTACGACGTTTTCATGGCAGCCCCGAATTCCGGTGGCCGATTTTTGTTTGAAGATTCTATGT
>CALDNG010000168.1 GCA_937915285.1 uncultured Desulfomonile sp.
GGCGCCTGTGGCATACATGATTTCAGTTAAACGCGTCAGCATGGTGATAGGGGTAATCTTCGGATGGAGATTTTTTGGAGAGACTAATATAGGCAATCGGTTGACAGGGGCGTTGATAATGCTCGTGGGAGTGATCCTGCTATCTTGCGTTAGTGATTAGTCAGGCTGGCGCTAATCTCTGGGGAGGTCAACCCGCCGGGAAATCAAGAGAGAGAGTCGCTCTACTATCATTGAAGCCAAGGGGCTCCCCCCCCTTGATTTCACCGGAAACAGGGGCTTTTAAAGGCCGCATGGCGGATACAATAATTTAAGATTTCAAAATTAACCCATACGACCCGCTGACTATTATAGTATGCACTAATGGCGCCAAACCGGTAAAAAGGGACAAACGAATATGATTGAGTTGTCTTATTAACACGTTACATATTTACCGCAAATCCAAGGACACACGTATGTAAAAATCGACATAACCGAATTTGCGCGATTTAAAGACATATAATCTTTGTATTTAAGAATAATAACGAGTTAGCTTTTGCGAAATGTCTTAATATCGCTCATTTTTGGGCATGGTGTGTCTTAAAATCGCTCAATAGCTTTCTCGGATTTGAGGTAGCGGTAGAAGGCGTCGCGTGATATGCCCAGCATGGAGGCGGCCCTTGTCCTGTTTCCCGAGGCGCGTCTGAGGGCTTCGTTGCAGAAGCTTATCCGGAGTTTCCTTATTACTTCGGTGAGGTCCTCTTGTTGGGCAAAAGATATTTTCTGGCTCCAGACCTCGTGGTCATCGGCCAGTGGAGTCGGTAGCGTGAAGATGGGGCCTCTGGAGAGCATCAGACCTCTTTCCAGCACATTCCTGAGTTCCCTGACATTACCGGGCCAATCGTATTGGGTGAGTTTAGATATTGTTTCCGGGAGTATTTCCGGGACATCCTCCAACTGTATTTCCTGTTTGAGCTTGTTGATCATTTCATTGACCAGCACGGTCATGTCATCGATTCTCTCCCTGAGAGCGGGGATCCTTATGGAGAAAACGTTCAGCCGGTAGAAGAGCGCTCTTTCGAAACGTCCATGAGCCACCTCTTCTTTCAGGTCCCTATGCGTTGCGGCCATGATTCTGGAATTTACCTTGATGCTCTTTTCACCTCCGACCCTCATGAAGCTCCGGGTATCCAGAAAAGTCAGTAGCTTGGTCTGCAGACCGAGGGATAACTCGCCGATTTCATTCAATAGCAGGGTGCCGCCTTCGGCAAGTTCGAGCAATCCGCGTTTTCGGCCCTTGGCGCCGGTGAAGGCCCCTTGTTCGTGTCCGAAAAGTTCGGATTCAGCCAGTTCATGTGGTAGAGCTGCGCAGTTTATTCCCAGGAAGGGACCGGATGAGCGTTTGGAGTGTTCATGAATCCATCTGGCCACATGATCCTTTCCGGAGCCACTCTCGCCCTGAAGCAACACTATACTGTCGGTCTGGGCGGCAAATGCTGCTTTTTCCATGGTTTGCCTCATGGCGGGGGATGGATAGTCCAGTTGTCTGTCAGGAAGAAACGCCTGGCTTTTCTTTCTGTCCGTAACATTTTTCACAAGACCGATGATGCCGGTAACCTTCCCGCCGGAGTCTTTTAGTGGCAGCTTGGTTTCCTGAAAATAGACCATGGATCCGTGAATCCAGTGCGTGGAATCAATCTCAATGGCTTCTCCGGCAAGGACCCGCATGTCGATCTGTCGTATCTGCTCGGCTGATTCGGCAGAAAAAATGTCATCAGCCATTTTTCCGATCAAATCTTTTTTGGGTATGCCGAATGTTTTTGCCATGTTTGAGTTCACATAGGTGTACTGGCGGTCCCTGTTTTTAAAGAAAACTATATCGCCGTATGCTTCTGCAATTGCGTTGAATCGGCTCTTGAATGTCCTGACGTTCTCTTCGAGTGTTTTCTTCTCTTTCTGTCTTGCGGCGATTTGCTCCTCGAGGGCCCTTATTTCGGAGTTGCTTATTTTCCGGGTTTCCTGGCCCTCGAGTTTGAGGGCTTCAATTTCTACCTCCAGATCTTTTTGGCGCTGGATGTCCTCCACCATGCCAATTGCGAACAGCGGCCGATTCGAATCACCGAGAAAAGCGCATACAGTGACCCTTGTCCAGAGTGTCTTGTTGCCACGCGTCAACAATCTCTTTTCATAGAGCCTGAACGGAGCCCTGTTGTTGAGGGCTTCCTCAAATATTTGAAGCTCACGCGCTATGTCTTCCGGATGTGTCACATCCAGAACTGTCATTTCGGTGATTTCTTCGCTGCTGAATCCGAGCATTTCCCGAAAACGGTCGTTAATCCTCACGAATCGGTAGTCGATGGTGTCGGCCAGCGCTATCCCTATGGGCCCGGCATTAAAAACCAGGTCGAAAAGACCCTCATTCAGGGATTTCTTTTCTGGCAATGGTTGCGATGAAGGCAGCAGTCTGTCGAATGTAGCGCCCATTCCGAATGACAGGATTTCCAGGAGGCTTTCCAGTTCCCTGGTCAGCATGATGGGTTTGGAATCAGCAAGTATGAGCAAGCCCGAGACGCCATCCGAAGTTCTGACAGGCGTGAGGCACAGGGCGGTGAAGCCCTCCATGAAACATTTGATGTGCGGGGTTTTCACGTTAAGGTTTCGGCCAGAGGGGCTGAGTTCGGATTCCCCGTTGGCGCAGAATATTCTGCTGTCGTTTACCGGCAAACCGGCGATTCCCGTTTCCTGCGCAATAACTGCTCCACAGAAACAGGTCAGGCGGGCAAATCCGTGACCATCGCGCTCTACGTTACCGGTCGAATCCCTGAGACAGATAAAATTGTCTTCTTCGAGGAACCTGTCCGAGAATCCTCGGGCGACAAAGAAGGGGAAATCCTCAGCCAGTTTCAGGCGAATTGCGGCAGCCCCGATTCCGAGGAAATCCATCAGAATATCCAGGAGTTGGCCATATACCTCCAGACCAAGTTCCCTTTTATTGAGGAGTTTCATCAACTCCCCTGTAAACTGCAGAATCTCAGCCGAGGTCCTGTGACCGTAGTTGAGGCCTTTTGTAGTGTCAGCGGGCTGGACGTCGTGTTGATCAGCGGCGTTGGTGTTTTTTTGGGCCATCTCTGTGGATTACGCTCCAGGTCCGGGGCAGACAATATCGCTGGATCAGAAGGCCTGGCTGTCTGAAGACTCGGTTGGCGCCCCTAACAATTCACTCCAGTCCTTGGAAAATCTGTAAACCTGTCCGAGTCCGTAAAGTGACACGGTCATAAAGACTGTCTGATCCGGTTCCCTTATCTTCTGGGTTACGGGATCCTGCTCCCTGGTTTCAGAATACTTCAGGAGAACGCTCCAGCATTGTGGATGATAATTTATCCCAACGCTAGTGAAATAGGCAAAATTGAACTGATGCGAATACTGATTCTCAAAGAAAACATCCAGAGCGGAAGTGACCTTGACCTGGACATTCAGGTTGGTCTGACGGTTAAGGTCCTCATTTCTATCATCTTCCGCAAACTGATGTAGAATTTGAAAAGTGTCTCCCCGATGGTCCATGACTCCAAGATTCAGACTGTAACTACGGGCGCGGTTCATTACCGGATCGTATTCCGCCTGCGCTCTCAGATCCAAAAGCGAGTGGGGTTTGATCGAAAGCTCGGCCTGCATGTTGGTTAGATGTGATTTGTTGATGTAACTCTGGCCGAGAGTATCGATCGGGGCCCTGGTATTGGTAAAATCATACCCCTGTGAAATGCTTAAAGACGCGAAATCCATGTAATCATTTGGGCCCAGGCGTCCGGTCCATGCCTGCCGTAGCTCGGCGGTTATGAGACTGACCTGATCCATGCGGTCTGAATCATCAAAAACGGGATAGGTCTGCGAGCTTCTGAAAGGCCTGAACGTCCAGACCAGTCTGGGCCGTATGTTGTGCTTGATCCTCTGGAAACCGAGAGCAGAGCCCGAATAGACCGAACTAAGATCTGTGAACACATCGGTGTTGATCTGGTAAAGGTCGGTCCTGATGGCATTTACCGAGCTTATGCTCCTGTTATGTTCGTAATAGTCCGCTGCGTAGGCCTTTGCGAAATATGTCATGGACGGCTCGAACTTCAGGTAAGGCCCAAAGGAAATCGGGAGCGCCAATCGGGAATCCCACCTTAATCTTGATCCAAGCCACTCCTGATCCATTATGGGAGCGTGAAAATTGTCGTAAACAAGACTCGAGTTTACGAAAAAGGGGGTATACGGAACCTGCCTTGCGAAGAGGGTACCAGTCAGGATCGGGACGTTCTGCACGGTCAGGGCATTATCCGGAAGATCCAGGTTATCGAAGTGCCTTGCCTCGGCCTGCAAAAGCCAATTATTTGACTGGCTGTAAAGGATGGCGTTTGATTCCAGATACCTTACACGCAATCTCTTGTCGAAACGGCTACCCCAGAATTCGAAGTAATTCCTGTCTGACACCCAGTTGGCGTTTGCCTTGAGTCTGAGGGCCGAGAGGAACTCCTGGTCATGGCGCCAGGTTACATAGAAGCGGTGACTGCGCGGGTCGGATTCCGGACCGTATTTCCAGTCGTAGGTATATTCCGAATAAAACCTTCCCCGTAGATCTTCAGTGGGAAAATACCTGAATTCAAAGCCGGCCTGAGCAGCTCTGTTAGTGCACAACCTCGGGGTTATCGTGGCGTCAATACTGGGCGAAATATCCAGAAAGAACGGTAGCCTAACATCAAACCCACGGATTGAGCTATTGGCCATCTGTGGCATGAGGAAACCAGACTGTCTCTGCCGTTTTGCCGGATACATCAACCAGGGCAGATAAAAGACCGGTATGTCGCGGATATAAAAGAAGCCGTGTTTGAGCACACCGTAGCCTTCGAGGGTGACGTCCAGATCCTTTCCGGTTATTCTCCAGTCCGGTGTCGCGCCATCACAGGTTGTAAAACTCCCCTCTTCAACGCGGTAATTTGCGTCGCCCTTTTTCTCGAGCTTCTTGCCTTCGAGGTAGACGTTGTGGCGTGACAGGAGCAGTTTTCCGTTGAGCAGAACGCCGGTTGAGGCGTTGAGGTTGATCGTTACTTTCTCAGCCTCGATAATATCCGAGCCTGAACGAACTATGACCCCGCCCATGGCGGTAAGCGCTCCGGTGTTGGCTTCATAAACGATGCTATCGGCCCGGAGCCTTGTAGCTCCCTGACTCAGGGTGACATTACCCCTGGCGGTGTAAGTGTTAGTCTGATAATTGAAAGACAACCTTTCCGCCGACATCTGAACCGGTAGATCGGCGGGCAGTATGGTTGCTGACTTGCCGGAGGTAGAGGAGTTATTGTTTTGGGCGGCCTTCGCTGGGGTTGTTATAAAAAGGAGCGCCAGGACGAGACAATACAGCCAGCCTGAAAATACAGACCTTGGTTTTGAGATCAGAACTGGGGCTATCCTGGGATTGTTCACTCGTCGCTGAGTCCACACAGCTTTCT
>CALDNG010000169.1 GCA_937915285.1 uncultured Desulfomonile sp.
GAACGGGCCTTCCTGCGCCGTGCCGTCTTCCTCGGAATCCACTGACAAGGCCATAGACAATACACTCGGAGGATCACAGGAGATCACCGACGTTACAGCTCCGGGTGACAGCCTGTACTCGCTTTTGATCGACAATCTTGCTGATGAGAGCACGGCCGAGGGGTTAGCCCGAAGTTTTGCCACTACCATAGAGCAGAGCCTTGGAACCCCGTTCGATCACAACGCCCCTTTGCAGACAGGCAAGAGATACAGCATTACGGTTGACCGTGAGGGCCGTTTGCTTCAGGCCGCGCTCGAACTTGAGGCTGCTCATGTCTTCCACGCAGTGCAGGATGAAAATGGTTTGAGATGCTGGAAGGAAGAAGTTGTCCTGGACTTCAAAACGGAGACCATTTCCTTTCAAATAGCCGGAACGTTGACAGAGTCTGTATTGAACACCGGGGAAGGCGCCGAGTTGGCCTTAAAGCTCAGCAACCTTTTCAGGTGGGACATTGATTTTCATTCTGAGTCCGTCCGTGGAGATAGCTGCAGGGTCCTTTTCGAAAGGCGTTACGCTGATGACAGGCCTTCAGGTTATGGCCGCATTCTCTGCGCGGTTTATGAGGGCAGGAAGACTGGCGTAAAAACGGCAATCCTGTTTAACAATGAGTATTATGACGCAAAGGGGTTGGAGCTAAAGAAGAACTTCCTGAGATCTCCGCTCAGTGTCATAAGGGTTACATCCCGTTATGGAAAACGCTATCACCCGGTTCTTAGGGTTTGGCGCAAGCACAACGGAGTGGATTACGGGGCAGCGCAGGGAACACCGGTATGGTCCATAGCCGGAGGAACGGTAACCTTTGCCGGATGGCAGAACGGTTACGGGAATTACGTAATAATTAAGCACGACAATGGATATGAAAGCCGCTACGGTCACCTGCACCGTATATTCGTGGCCAAAGGCCAAAGGGTGAAGCAGAGGCAGAGGATCGGCAGCGTGGGAATGACTGGATTGGCGACAGGGGCCCACCTCGACTTTCAACTACTGGTAAAGAACAAGCATGTGAATCCTCTGAATGTCAAAATGGCCCAGAGTCTCAGGACTGTCCCTGCCCCCCTCAACGAAAGGTTCACAAGGCTAGCCCAAGAAAGACTGATGACTCTCAAGGGTCTGATGGTAACACAAGGATTTGGAACCGCATCTAAATCTTCCTTCTAGCTCCGGTAACCTCCCCCCTCTTTTACTTTTTCTTTTGATTAATAGATTTGTTTACACCCAGCGAATAGCGTTACACAGGACTATATGCATTTACCCCGGTAGAGGAAAAGCGCTCCAGGTCAGGGTCCGAAAAGCCGACTTGACGATCGGGTTATGACAAGGTATAATTATGGCGTGTAAAGCACAATAAATATTGGAGATACTTATGATGATCAAAAGGGTTGCATTGATATTGGCCGCCTTTTCCCTGATTAGCGCTTCCCCATCGCATGCGTTTCTTGATTACCTTTTTTCCGGTTCAGCCAGCCGGGACGCCATAGACAACTCCGCTGTCGGGGATATCAGGGCCTGGTGGTCCGGCAACCCCGTGTACCAGTTCAATCCTTACTATTCTGGGCCGGCGTCTATGCAACAGCAACAGCAGGCGCAACAACCTCAGCAGCAACAAATGATGCAGCAACCTAGCGTAAATTTTTATCCGGGTGGCCAGGCGGATGGCGGTTACCCACAGCCTCAGCAGCAGGCAGGAACATACGGTTACCAGGGTTATTCTCCCGGGGGCGCCTATCAGCAGCAGCCTCAACAGCAAATGTACGGAGCGGCTCAGCCTCAGGTTCAGCAACCACCGCAATATTATCCGCCGCAACCGCAGGCCCAGCCTGTTTATCAGACGCCTCAGCAATATGCCCCCATGGGACAGGCTCCACAGGGTTATCCCGGTCAGCCCGGCGCATACCAATAGGTCGCTTTTCTCCCATCAACAAAAAAGAGGCTTCATAAGCCTCTTTTTTTATTCCGTATTTGCCAGGCTTTTTAATCGCCCGGCGGCCAGACGACCTTGAGTGGTGTGGGGATTGTCCTTGACGATTTTCTGGAAGATGATCTTTGCTGATTTGAAATCACCCATTTTTTCAAAGGCCTGACCTTGTTTGTAAAGGGCGCTCAATTCCTTCTTGGAACCTGGGTATTCCTTTATTACACGGTCGAACTGAAGGACGGCCTCGTCAAAACGCCCCTGTTCCAGCCTCGCCTCACCAATCCAGTAAATTGCTGATGGAGCAAACTGGCTTTTAGGATTCTTTTTAAGGTAGTCCTCGAATTGGGTGACAGCCTGCTCCAGCGCGCCACTCTTGAAAGTAGCGTAAGCCTGCCTGTATGCTTTTTCTTCAGGGCCTACGGATCCGGACCTGATTTCCCCAGCGTCATCTGAATGGTCCAGGTTGGCCGGCTGTTGACGGGAGGCAGCGGGCTGATCCTCGCGGGAAGCCGTTTTTTGAGCTGATCCACCTGATCCGGCAGGAGTGGGAAAGGTGTCGGAAGTGGCCTTCCTGGCGGTTTCGACTCCGACCTGCTTTTCTATCTGGCTAACCCTATCCATCAGCTCCCTGATGTTTTTGTCATCCTGGGGACTTGATTGGACTCGCTCCAGCTTGTCACGTAACCGTTGAATCTCTGATTCTAGGTCCTGTATTTTCGACGCGACCTGCGTCGAGCCCTGCTCAACAGGTCCACCCGAATTGGCTGGCTTCACATACGGCAAGGTAGGGTTCGTTGTCCTCGTCAGACAACCCGACGTGGTCAGGCATGTCAGGCAACATGCGACTATGACCGGATTACTCAACACCCTTCCACTTCTCCGGATAGCAGTGAGAGTCAGTCTTTTTGCCGCGTCAAGGATCATTTTCCTGCCCTGAGATAAACCCGTCTGTTCTTGGCCCACGCTTCCTCATTATGAGCCGGGTCCACCGGTAACTCCGAACCGAATGATACAGTCGAAATCCTGTTTGGAGCTATGCCAACCGTTGATAAATACTCAGCCGCCGAGCCCGCCCTTCTCTCTCCCAAAGCAAGGTTATACTCGGCCGTGCCCCTCTCATCACAGTGACCTTCAGCTATCACCGAGACATTCGGATACTTTTTAAGGATTTCAGCATTGTACTGCAACGCAGCCTGGGCTTCCTGGGATAGTCCATACTTATCAAAATCAAAATACACGACCCTCAGTGTTGACTGAACTCCCTGCATGTCTGCTTCAGATACCTGACCGCCTGCACCGTAACCTGGAACCAACGGAGCATCCGGCTGCTTTACAATCTTTTTGGCGCACCCGCCCATCAGTAAAGACACCAGAACCAGACCTGTCAACGCAGCGATTATTAAACGGGTTCGCATCTGTCTCTCCTATCCTGTCAAATCGCCGCCTCAGCGAGCGTTGTTGCGAGACCAGGCCGGACTCTTTCCTGTAACCGGTGACACGGGAATCTGTATCGAGCCCTTGGCGTCCATTATATAGATCCTCTTGGCTCCATCCCTGTTTGATGTGAATGCTATCAACCTGCCATCCGGCGACCACGAAGGCTCCTGGTTGGAACCCTGCGTCGTCAACACCTTGAAATCAGAGCCATCAACCCTGATTACACACACCTGAAAACGTCCGTCTATCCTGGCCGTGAAGGCTATCATGTCGCCACGTGGAGACCAGTCCGGATCAGTATTGTAATTGCTTGTAAAAGTCAGACGCCTGGGATCCCCGCCATTTACGGGGGAAACATAAATCTGAGGCGCTCCTGCTTGATCCGAAACATGCGCTATAGCCATCGAATCTGGCGACCATGAGGGAGAGATATCATTTCCCAGACCGTTAGTCAATTGTTTTAGTATGTTTCCTTGGGTATTTATAATGAAAATCTTAGGTATTGATTTAACACTCATCGATAAAGCAATGAAATTACCATCAGGAGAGAACCGGCCGGATGCGTTCAGGCCGGAACGGGTAGATATTGGCATGACCTTCATATTACTTAGGTTTAGGGACCAGAGGTCGGGGTTGCGGTTCAGGTACGAGGTAAAGAGTATGCTGTTTCCGTCCGGGGCCCAGTCAGGTGAAAGGTTTATTGTGCCGTTTCTCGTGAGTTGCTGCAGGTTGTGTCCGTCGTAGTCCATTGAGTATAGTTCGCGTGTTTGAGAGTCCCCGACAAAGGCTATTTTGCTGGAGAAGCATCCCTGGACACCTGTTAATTTTTCCAGGACTCTGTCGTCGAACAGATGTATCATTTTCCTGTGGTCGGCCACTCTGGCTGTGTATCTTTTCCCCATTTCGAGTTTTCTCAGGCCAACGTCATATAGTCTGGCTTCAACCGTGAGTTGATCCCCCTGAACCTGGAAAGTCCCTGTAATTATTGCTTGTACACCTGCTTGCGCCAGGTAGTCGAAATTCGGCTCCAGACCTGAAGCCAGCGCCGATGAAGCTGGGCACTCCACTATCTGAAACATGCCGGTAATGAAGAGATCATTTTTTACTATAGCCGCCAGGTCTTTTCCGCTAACAGGCCCCCCGGATTCCGACACAAAATCGACTACAGCCACGGGCATCTTCGTTAGATTCGGGTTATCCACATCAATGAGGAGCTTGGCGTATGCGGTGATGGGACAAAGGGCTAGCAGCGCAGGCGCTAACGCCCAAAGGAGCATTGCGAGTACTGTGGAACGGCAATATTTGGAGGTGTTTATTATTTTCATTATTATAGAGGAGAAAAGCTCCAATTCCGGTTAGCTTCCGGGAAAAGGCATGATGTGTTTGGACGCCAGACCATCATTGCATTCCGCCCGGCGTGAACCGGAGAGCGAGTCCACCTGACTGTTTTATCTTTTCGCTTACATCCTGTGGTACGGGAGGGAATGGAGCGGCGTGGAAAACAGCCCTCAATGCGGAGTTGTCGAAGAGTTTGTCTCCTGAACTGGAGTCTATGGACGCCTCGATGAGCTTTCCTTCTTCAGTTATCTGGACCCCGACGACGGTTATTTTGTCCAGTTTGGTTTGATCGCCGAGCAAAGACCAGTGGGTGTTGACCTTGTTTTTGACAAGCTCAAACCATCGTGACATTTCGGCGTCAGCGCTCGAGGCCCCTACCCTGCCGGATGAGGTATTGGCTGACCGGGGCTGCTCCTGTGGCGCCGCATCACTTTTCCGCTCCTGCATTTTGGAGCGGAGTTCCGTCAGCCTCTTCTCAAGGTATTTAGTATTGTCGGGCTCTTTCGGTGGCGCCGGCTTTTTGTTTGATGAGATTTTTTGTTCCGGAATCTTCTGGGCCGGTTTCTTTCTTTTTTCCATTTGAAGCGTTGGAACAGGTCTGGCTTCAGAGAAAGTCGAGGTCAAACGTTCCTGTGGAGGAGTGTGAGCGGTAGCCGGCTCTGTGAATTCGTGAACAACATGATTAACAGCAGGCTCGTTTAATGTAGTCTGGGGACGCGCCATTTCTATCCGTGGAGCCCCCGATTCTATGAGCTTCACATTCGTCACCACTGGGCCAACCACCTTGGAACGTGGCGCAAACGAGTAGGACATGACAACAATCCCTACCAGAGCCAGTAGATGCAGGGCGGCCGAAACCGCCATCATCGAATTGTCAGCCATACGCCCGGATTTTAAAAGCTCCGAAATCATCTCGCCCCAGCGGAATCCTCCTGTGGTGTAGTGATCATGCCAAGATTGGTAACTCCGGCGCTCTTCAGATTCCCCATTATCCTGACAACCGATCCATATGGGACATTCTTGTCGGCCCTGAGAAACACTTCCCGGCTAGGCCGGTCCTTGAGGGACTGAAGTATGAGATCAGCCAGTTGCGCTTCGCTGGTTTTCTTCTCGTTTACAAATATCTCCCCGTTACCTGACATGGATATAATTACTTCATCGTTCTGCTGAACCTTCTCCAGTGGGGCGCCTTTCGCCTGTGGCAATTCGACGGATACCCCTTCCTGAAGCATCGGGGCTGTAACCATGAATATGATGAGTAACACGAGCATGACGTCTACCAATGGCGTTACATTGATCTCAGACATCGGAGCCCGTGATGATTTGTTCATGCTAAAGGCCATTTCCAACTCCGTGACGCTCTAGAGCGACGATCTATTTCCTTTTCCAGTAAACCCTTTCAATTATGTTGATCAACTCAGAAGCAAAATTGTCCATCTCCGTGGAAATGGTGTTAATCCTGCTGAGAAAGTAATTGTAGAAAACGACTGCGGGAATAGCCGCCGCAAGGCCGGCTGCCGTAGCAATGAGGGCTTCCGCTATGCCTGGAGCAACTACCGCAAGTGAGGCGCTCTTCATCACGCCGATGCTTCGAAAGGATTCCATGATACCCCAGACCGTTCCGAACAATCCGATGAAAGGCGCCGAAGAGCCCGTGGTAGCAAGGAAGTTTACACCCCTTTCGAGTCTGGCGCGTTCGGCCGTCACCGCCTGTTGTAGCGACCGGGTGATGTTGTCCATGCCCGTGCGTTCATACTCCGGCTCCGACCCAGCATCAATCGACGCCTTCTGAGCCGCAGACTGTATCTTTGATATTCGCGTCAATTCAGCGTATCCGGCCTTGAATACATGAGCCAGTGGACTGAATGTAAACTGTTTGGCCTCTGCGTAAAGCAGCGAAAACTTCCTGGACTCCCTGAAAGCGTCAAAAAATAGCTGAGTGTGCTTCCTCGCCCTGGACAACGCTATAGCCTTGGTCAAAATTATTCCCCAGCACACTATAGAGAATGCCAGCAAAGTTAACATCACTCCCTTGACTACCCACCCAGCTCCCGAAATAATTGCCCAAATGCTCTGGTCAGTTACACCCGAACCCGGCAAATTTGCGGCAAAAGCCTCTATCATCTGGTTAATCCCCTTTCTACGAATCGACACACAAATAGTCCACTTTGACACCTAAGTCAAGTTTAACCGTTATTAGAAGGTGTTATATATTTTATCTAATGTTTTATGTGATAGGTTGACATCATTTTCACTGAATTCATTGTATTTGAAACACGATGAACGTGTTGGCTGGATTTGTCGGTTGCGACAGAACGGATTCCGGCATTGACAGGTGAGCGATCAGCGGATTAACTCCTTCTCAAATAGTTTAATATTCTACAATTTACATTCATTAATTGAGACATTGTCTGGAGATATAAGTTCCGCTTTGTATTTTTTGCTGTTACGGTCTTCGGCGGGGACTGATGGGGAATGAACCAGGATGGTTTGTCATTGGGATGGTTGGGGGGGCTGTCGCAGTTGGTTTTATACGACAGCCTCTCGCATGTTGTTAATTCAGTATACCCAGATCCTTGAGCATGTTTTTGACAGCCACGTATGATACGGCGTTGGAATCAATCTTGACCAGAGGCTCACCGGACAGATCGAGGTCCACAAGAGCTTCGTCATAAGGAATAATGGCCTGTGGTTTCTGTGGCAGCGCCTCTATTTCCTTTCTCGTACTTTCGGGAAGTTCATCAATTGAACCCTTGACGCGACTGAGCACGATGTGCTGATTGTGGACACGTCCCTCCATTTCATTGATAAGCTCAACGATTCTTCCGATTGTTCTAAGGGCACGAGGCGAGGCGTCGGACACAATGAACAGATGGTCGACTTCTTCTTCCGTCCGGCGTGACAAGTGCTCCATTCCAGCCTCATTATCTATGACTACGAACACATAATTTCCGGTGAGTCTAGAGATGACGTCGCGCAGGATGTTATTGGCCATGCAGTAACATCCCGGGCCTTCAGGTCTACCCATTGAAAGGAAATCAAGATCCTTTGTTTCTTCGAGGGACGCCTGAATCTGGTAGTCCATGAACCTGTCGCGGGTCATACCACCGGGAATGTCTTCTCCCATCTTCCTGGCGTCTTCCCTGATACAGCCTACACTCTTGGGTTCCCTGACTCCTAGGACCTCATGGAGGTTGGAATTCGAGTCCGCATCAATTGCCAGTAGAGGTCTTTGTCCGGCATCCGCAAGGGCCTTGATGATTAAAGCCGTGATCGATGTTTTGCCAACGCCACCCTTGCCTGCCACAGCCAGTCTGATTCCCATCTGAAATCCTTTCTATATTGTTAACGCTTGTTTTTCCCCTAAAAATGTCCGCAAACCATGCGGCCATGCTCGGCCGGCCGTCTTGCGTTAATACCGTCATCCATCAGAATATATCGGAAATTGTTTTGGAATCCAACTCTTTCATTATCCTGTAAACCTGTTCGGTTTCATTGAGTTTCAATCCGGCGCAACCGCAGGCCGGAGTAATCATTAGCCTATCTGTCAGCAACTGTCTTGGTATTCCCTTGCTCTCCAGCATATCCACTCCGTCTCTTATTCTTTTGATGACTGTGTCGGCATTTTCGTTCATGACCATCGGGGTATTTGCCACAGCGCCCCAGGCTAGGGCGCCACCCCTGGTCAGAAACTCGTTCAGTTTCTGAGGATAGATGGCCAGAGAATCCATATAATCGACGGCATCGAAGTTAAGAACCCTTATCTGGCTATCCATGAGAAGCCCCCAATCGGTGTTTCCGCAGCAATGCACTGCAGGCAATGCCCCGCGACCGGCCACCATGGCTATCACATCGTCCAGAGCCTCTGTAACATCCGTCGCAGATACGCCCAGGAACGCCGATGAACCGTAAGCGCTAAGACTCGGCTCATCCAGAAAGACTATGATCTTTTCGGCATACGGCGAAAATTTCTCTATCAGCCATATGGCTTTCAGCCCCATGGCCTTGACCGCTACATCCTTGAAAAGTGGATGATAAAATATGGGCTTACGGTTTTCGTCTGTCACTGTAAGCGCAAAACTCAACGGACCTGTCACCTGAACCTTGATGAACTTCTTCTTTTCTCCCGAGGCCGCCAGCTTCTCAAGCAGCACATGTATGCCTCGACCAAAATCAGGACTAACGAAGAAATCATCAGCGCTCGCTCCGTCCAGTATGTCCAGATAGCGAGAATAAAACAGTTCCACGTCAGACTCGGGATCTCCAGTTGTGTCGAAATGATATGTGAGATTTTGAAGATCCACCCTGAATCGTGGAAGATTTTCCGAAAACTGTATCCACATTTGCTCACGTGGATCTGACCTGGAGAGCTGCGGGGCATGCGGAGCATTACTCAATGACCGTAATATAAGATCCACAGCGTCTGCGGCGTCGGTGTGCGGCAGACTACCGACGGCGGTTGTTATCAATCCTGGAAGCCAGGCTGTCTCTTCAAATTTTGTCATTGCAAGCTCCTGATTGGTTCTAAGCTAATCTACGATCAAGCGTGTCAGTCTATATTTATTTTACTATATCCAAATATCCGAATCTATCTTAATTCGGCCTGGATCATGTCGGGTTCAGGCATTTTACTATCCTCCACCAGAGGAAGGACACTCAGATAGTCAGCTATCCTGGTCCTTATAAAACCAAGGTCAGCGTGTGTGATTTCAATAGGGGCAGCATGGCGCAATTCCTGTTCAGTCAGCACAAGCTCCCCGCTTTCCGAGGGCAAGAGAATCCTGTAAGGCGCATCCAAATATTTGCTCACCCGTTCAGGAATTCCGAATCCGTAGTTAATATGCCCTCCTCCGGCTATCACGATCATGGTTCTGCCCTTTGCCGCCGGAGTCTCAAGAAAGTCCAGGATTGTTTTGGACATTACCGAGTCTCTGAGGGCCTGCGCCAGGATGATCCTCTCGAGTTTCTTTTCCTGGAAAGCTTTGTGAACCCTGAGTTTCAGACGCAAGAGCTTCTCGTATTGAGGGTTTATATCATCAACATCCTTGGGAATGCCTTTCTGTTGAGCTTCGGTAAGACCCTCAAGACCCTCGCGAGCTACCTTTCTTACCAGCGCGTCAGGAGCGTTCAAGCCTAGTATTGGCGCTTCAACCTCACGCGCATATTCAAGAATCTCAGAATAGTCCTTGAGGTTGGTCCATTTTTCGACACCCAGTTTGGCAGCGAGATCATCAATTTTTGCCCTGCTCTGACTCCATTCATTCAGCGCCTGCTGCTGTTCAGTTGAGAACATCTCCAGTCCCACTGCAAGCTCAACGCCCTTTTCTGAAAGCCCCTTGATGATATCTAGTTGGAACTTGTGGTGCCGGGCAATGGTATGGTGTTCCCCCAAATATACTATTCTCGACTTGACGATATCCTCCAGAGCATAATCCAGTGAAACCGGTTCTCCGAGAACCAGATCAACCAGTATCGCAGGACATTTTGCCTGCCCATAACAATTCTGATAGCTCATGATTCCGGTTAGCGCCATAATTACCAATAATATCCTGAGGCTCTTCCTACCTGCCTCGCCAGAATTCCCAGTTCTCGAAAGTAATTTGAAAATCATGAAATTCTCCTGACGGATCTTCATCAGTGACCTTTACTGAGTCCACCCTGCTAAACGGTGGTCCCTTCTTAATCCATGCCAGTAGTGACTGGACAACTTCAGGCGCTCCCTCTACCAGGGCTTCTACACTTCCGTCACTGCGGTTTCGGACCCAACCCGTGACACCGAGTCTTTGAGCGGCGGACCTGGTGTGAGCCCGGAAATTTACACCCTGAACCCTCCCTGAAACTATCACACGACGTCTGACTATAGAGGCCATTCTTAGCTCTCCCGGCAAAATTGGATCCTGTTGTTATCAAAGCCCGGCAATCCTGAATGAATGATTCGATCCTGCATCCGATTACAGACTGGGGCATTCAGATATCAAGCATCGAGCGAAACTCTTCTTCTGACAGGACCTTCACACCTAGGATCCTGGCCTTGTCAATTTTTGAACCAGGATCGTCGCCTGCAACCACGAAATCCGTTTTACGGCTCACTGATCCTGAAACGATTCCACCGCTGCCTTCCACCATCGCTTTGGCCTCATTTCTCGGGATAGCAAGAGAACCCGTGAATACGAAGACCTTCCCCGCCAGGGGTTTATCGGATGGTGTCAATGGACCAGCAGCTTCAGTTGGAGTGATTCCGGATTCGAACAGTCTGCCTATCATTTCACGATTATGTGGCTCTGCAAAAAAACCTGTCACACTCTGGGCGACCTCCGGCCCAATTCCCGGGATTCCAATCAACTCCTCGGCCGTCCTGGAAGCGATCGCTTCGATAGAGCCAAATGACGTCACTAACAATCTGGCGACATACTCACCGACCAGGGGTATCCCCAGACTAAACAGAAATTTCTGGACAGTCGGCTCTTTAGAGCTTTCTATGGATTTGATCAGATTAGTGGCAGATTTTTCAGCCATTCTGTCGAGGGATGAGATACTTTCCACGGTGAGCGAATAGATGTCGGCGGGGCTTTTCACAAGTCCTGAATCAACTAACTGGTCAATGATTCTCGCCCCCATCCCTTCTATGTCCATGGCGTTGCGTGAGGCAAAGTGTTTCAGGGTTTCCTTGATCCTGGCGGAGCATGAAGAATTCATGCACCTTTTTGCGGCCTGTCCTTGAAGGCGGACAGCTTCCGAGCCACAAGCGGGGCATTCATCGGGCAAGCTGTAGGCCTGGCTTATGGGGTCGCGAAGTTCCGTAATCACCTTTACTACCTCTGGAATCACATCACCTGCGCGCTGAATGACTACGGTATCACCCTCACGGATGTCCTTCCTGTCAATTTCGTCCTGATTATGCAGAGTGGCGCGGCTGACCGTTACACCGCCCACACTCACCGGATCCATTATTGCCACCGGCGTCAGCACCCCTGTCCTGCCTACCCCGACCTCTATCCTGATTATTCTGGTCTGCGCCTGTATCGGCTCGAACTTGAACGCCACAGCCCACCTGGGAGATCGGGACTTGACCCCCAGGTTCAACTGATCCGCCAAGGAATTTACCTTGATGACCGCTCCGTCAATTTCGAAAGGTAATTCCTTACGCAGTTCCGTCAATTCCAGAAAGCGCTTTCTGACCCCTTCAATGTTGTTGCACAGCTTTGAGTGTGTGAGGTTCCCCGGAATGCCCAGGTCTGTCAGCATGTGGAGCAGTTCCTCATGGGTCTGAGGCTCATAACCGACAAGCCTGCCAACACCGTATGCCGCAAACTTCAGGGGTCGCTGGGCAGTAACCTTGGGATCCAGTTGCCTGATCGAGCCTGCAGAAGCGTTCCTGGGGTTTGCAAAAGAAGTCAATCCCTGTTCATCACGCTCCCTGTTGATCCTGTCAAAATCAGCCCTGTTCATGAAAATTTCGCCGCGAACGTCCACCAGTGAAATGTCCGAATATTTGCCGATGAGATCCAGTTTTAGAGGGATTGCCCTGATTGTTCGTATGTTCAGGGTGACATCCTCTCCTGTCTCACCGTCTCCACGGGTGGATGCAGAATTCAGTATTCCGTTTTCATACACCAGTTCTATGGCAACGCCGTCGAGCTTGGGCTCGACCATGTATTCTATGTCGTGTGTCTTGCCCAATAATTTCTTGATGCGCTGGTCAAATTCGAGGAGTTCATTCTGTTCAAAGATGTTCGAGAGTGACATCATTGGAATGGCGTGACGAATTTGGTCGAATTTCTCGAGAGCCTGGCCTCCGACCCTCTGAGTGGGGGACATCGGCGTGACGAGGTCTGGGTGAAGCTGCTCAAGTTCGAGCAGTCTACGGAAAAGCCTGTCATAGTCTGAATCGCTGATTGCTGGAGAATCAAGGTTGTAGTAGAGATTGTCATGTTTGCGG
>CALDNG010000170.1 GCA_937915285.1 uncultured Desulfomonile sp.
CTGCTCCCAGCAGGTTGCCGTTTGCATCACGAATTGGGGCGCATGAATCGTCGATCTGTCTTTCCGTCCCGTCTCTGGAAATTAGCGCTGTGTGATCATCAAGATGAACCGTGACACCACCCCGTAATGTCCTGGCTGTAGGAGAATCAACCTTGCGTCCGGTCTGAGAGTCTATAATTCTGAAAATCTCATCGACAGGCCTGCCGAGGGCCTGGTTCAAATCCCAGCCGGTAAGCGTCTGGGCAACGGCATTGAGGTTTGTTATCCTCCCGGATGAATCGCAGCTTATGACCCCGTCTCCAATGGAATGAAGGGTTGCGAAAAGATTGCTTTCGCTCTCACGCAAATCCCTGTTCATCCTGTTCATGGGCTCGATCACAGCCTTGGGGATTACAAGCAAACCGTTGGTGAGTGTCACGGCTATCAACAGGACAGCAGCAAAACACATCAGTACGTTTAGCGTGTGCAGAAGGCTTTTGTGCATCGACTCCATCTGGTTGGTCATCATCAGAAGGCTGGTGTCCATAACCGATTGAAGGTCACGTACGAGTTCCAGATTGTAGTCGGCCTCCTTAAACTTCTTCTCCCTCAGCAAATCAATGGATTTCTCCAGACTGGTGTAAAGCTCCCCGTATATGACTGCAAGATGATGCCCGCTTATCTCGGGATTCGATGATAATCTCCTTACGTCCGACTCAACTTCCTTTGAAATCTTCAACGCCGACTCGTAATCACTATCGTCAACCGTGATCACTCCCTGAAGCATGTAAGCAATAACGGATTCTACCTTATGGGTCAGTTCCTCCATCTTTTCTGGCAGTCTGACGGCCTTGGAAAGCTGCGTATTCTGGTAATAGATAAGCAGGGCAAACACCATCAGCGTCAATCCGGCCACCAGAAGAGTCGGCAGCCAAAGCATTCTGTAGCGGTTAATTTGCCTCATAAAATTCCTTGTTCAGGAAGCGCTTTCATCAGAAACCCTTGTTAATCAATTTTTGCCCGAGTCAATCGGCTCCCGGTTTCTGATGACTCGAACTTTCGAACTGCAAACCACATGCTGCCCACAACGAACACTAGCACAAGCATGAGCCCGGCATGGAGAGCAACTACCGAGAAAACTTCCCACTTCCAGGTTTTGGCGTCTATGTCCATACCCAGCACTGCCACTGGTGTTGCGTTTGGAGGTGAATTCAGGGGAACCAGCGCCGTGACCCAGGTTCCCCATCGATCATTAACCGGACCAACCACTTTTCCTTCACCATTGATGAAGACCTCGTGGAAGGACGCAGGCGCTTCATCATAGGTCTGGCCCGGAGGCGATTCGTCCTTTGAACCCTCTGGTTCCGAATCCACATGGAAGAAAATAGTCCCGTCCTCGTGCCGGCCCAGAATATAAAGGAAACGGCACCTAGGGTTGGCATGTCTCAAATGCATCAACTGACTTTTTAGTCTAAGATAATTGTGGTCGGATAAATCGCTTTCAGCGCCATTCAACGCCATCACGCGGTTGAGCCTGATCGATTGGGCCACTATTCCTGCCTGTTGGAGAAGATCGTCACGCATGCGAAGATCAGTTTGATTGTACGTCCACCAGGCCAAACCACATATTGTTAAAACCATTAACAAAAGAGCCATCCGTGCCGGACTTGTCATATATGTCTTGTTGTCCCCAGATCGGCTCATGCGTCGAATTCTCCATAAATCACGGCTCTAAATTGCCTCTGAATTCATATTAATGGAATTCAGGCTTTTTTCAAAATATTATGTTTTCGTTTAAGAACATTTCCTCAAACGGTATCGTCATTCGCCAAATGCCCAATGTTTAAGGATAAAGAAGTCCTGCAGCAATAAAATGACTGTCTTTGCCTGATTATCGGAAGATGTTGACAAATTAACTCGTAAACCTTATTTTCCCTTCAGGCTGCGCCATGCCCTTAACGAAGGTGTCGCGGTAATCTGCATATAGGTAAAGTTCGAGATTGAAAAGATTCTTCAGCATATTATTTTTAATAGCCATTTACCAGACTTCGGTGTGCGCCGGTTTCCACACCGGGCTTTGCGTGTCGCATGAGCCATGCCACAGCGGCCACGAGGCCGACCATGCTGCCCCAGTGATTTTATCGCTCTATCCGGATTCTGGTCTGCAGGATCATTTTCACGGGTCCTCTGATACGAATACACACCCCCATTGCGCCTGCGCATGTCCCAAATCAGCAGATAAGCCGGCCAGTAATTATTTAAGCGCTGTTATACAGTCCACCTGGCACGCTCACCCTGACATGAAGTTGCCCCATGCGCCTGGTTTCGAGCAGCACAATATCTTGCATGGCGACTGGCGTTCATGTTACGCCCTGTCCTCTGATGACATGCCTTCCACAGCTTGCCTTGAACATCTCTGTTCCGTCTTACTTCTAATCTAAACCTCTTTCCTGCCGTCTATCCGCTTCTTTTTAGATATTTGCCCGCTGAATCACTATTTCAGCAACAGCACTTTCTGGCGCTGGCCGTTTTTGCCAGACCGAAACCGCCGCTAGGGCGGTCGGGGAATGAGAAATGCCAAAGAGAGAACTACTGGGAATACTGGCGGTAATCCTTTTAGGGGTGGCTATTTCCATAGGCATCCTTTCAGGAGAAAAAAAGACATCTGCGTCTGTGGATTCTCATGGCCATGCAGAAGGACATGACCATAAACACGAGGCGGATAAAGGTAAACATGGCGGAAAGATTTTGATGGAGGATGATTTTGAGATCGAACTGGTCATGGCTGAAAATGGCGAAAAATCCCATTTCAGAATTTATCCTTACAAAAAGCATAAGCCCCTGAATCCGGCTGATGTGACAGCTACAGTCGAAACGGAAAGACTGGATGCCTCGGTAAAAACCTACACATTTAAACCGATGGACGACTTCCTTATTTCAGAGCAGGAGATAGAGGACCCCAAGTCCTTTTTCGTGAAGCTCACGGCTCAATGGAAAGATAACAGGTTTGAATGGGAATACTCCCAATATAACGGAAGACTCAGCATGTCTCCTGAGCTTGTCAGACGCATGGGCATAGAATCAGCCATTGCCCAAGACAGACCCATCATATCTACTCTGACGCTTCCCGGAGAACTCGTCCTGAACGCCGATATGGCCTCCAGGATAGTTCCTAGAGTCTCCGGATACGTCCTTCAGTCACTAAAGAACCTCGGCGACACGGTGGAAAAGGATGAAATTATCGCATTGATAGACAGTCGCGAGTTGGGTGAGGCCAAAAGCCAGTATCTAGTTGCGCTGGAAAGGGAAAAACTCGCCCGTTACAATTTTGAGAGGTCACAGCAACTCTGGGAAAAGCAGACTGTCCCTGAGAAAGAATTCCTCACATCAAAGAAAATATACCTGGAGGAGAAAATTGGTCTGACCGCAGCCACTCGAAAGCTCGTAGCCATGGGCCTCACAGAGGACGAGATACTCAAGCTGGAGGAAGGCTCACTCAAAGATCTCACACACTATCCCATCCGGGCCCCTTTCAAGGGTGTGATTGTCAAGAAGCGTCTGGCTAACGGCGAATGGCTTAAAGACGACGCCGAAATATTTGTGGTGGCCGATCTTTCAACTGTATGGGCTGAGATAACCGTTTACCCCACCGACATAGATTCCGTCCGACTAGGCCAGAAAGCCATCATCAGATCTGTTTCATCCGAGAACACCACCGTTGGGGAAGTATCTTACATCGACTCGGTAGTAGGCGACGAAAGCCGGACCGCACGGGCAAGGGTTGTCCTGCGCAATGATGATGGTAAATGGCGACCAGGCCTTTTTGTGAAGATTGATCTGGTCAAGGAAGAAAAAACTGTTCCCGTGGCAGTGCTCAACGAGTCGATCCAGACATATCAGAATAAACCGGTAGTTTTCGTTCAGTACGATGACATATTCGAGGCCCGTCCGATCAGACCGGGCAACTCCGATGGACGATTCACAGAAATAACCTCCGGTCTGTCAGCAGGTGAAAGCTATGCCACAGCGAACAGTTATATCCTCAAGTCTGAACTTGGTAAATCCGGCATGTCACACCAACATTAGGAACAGCGCATGATCTCAGAAATCCTAAGATTTTCGATAACCCACAGATGGATAATGATTGGTCTGACCATGGTCGTAGCCGGCCTTGGGGTTTATAACCTTTCGCGTCTCAATATAGACGCTGTTCCGGATATCACCAACGTGCAGGTCCAGGTGACAGCCTCAGCAAAAGGACTCTCTCCTCTAGAGATAGAACAGAGAATAACATTTCCGCTTGAGACCGGCATGGCGGGTTTGCCCAATCTTGTGAAGACGAGGTCGCTCTCACAATATGGGATTGCGCTCATAACCATTATTTTCGAGGATGGGGTGGACGTCTATTTTGCAAGACGTGTGGTAAGCGAGCGTCTTCAGGAACTCAAAGGCAAACTCCCACCCGGGGTTGAGCCTGTCATGGGGCCAATCTCGACGGGGCTGGGTGAGATTTTCATGTGGACGGTAGAGGCCGATAAAAAGGCAAGAAAGCCGGACGGGACCCCATACACTATAACGGACCTGCGCACCATACAGGACTGGATAATCAGACCACAACTCCGCAACACCCCGGGTGTCACGGAGATCAATACCATCGGCGGCTATGACAAGCAGTTTCACATAACTCCCGATCCTTACAAACTCATCGCCAACGGACTGACCTTTGCCGATGTGATGGCTGCTGTCAATTCCAATAACACCAACATAGGCGCTGGCTACATCGAAGGCAGTTCCGGCCAGTTCCTGGTCCGGGCCCCTGGGCAGGTCGCCGACATAAATGATATTTCCAATGTCATAGTCAAAAATGTCAGGGGCATACCAATACTTGTTCGTGATGTCGCACAGGTGAGCCTCGGAAAAGAGCTTCGAACCGGCGCAGCAACCAGGGACGGCCATGAAACCGTCCTCGGCACTGTATTCATGCTCATGGGGGAAAACAGCAGGATTGTTGCTCAAAGGGCCCAGAAAAAACTCGAGGAGATCAACAGGACCCTGCCTGACGGTGTCACTGCAAAACCCTTCTACGACAGGACAAAACTCGTGGACCGGACAATCAGCACGGTCTGGACCAGCCTGAGTGAAGGAGCGATCCTGGTCATAGTGGTGCTATTCCTTTTTCTGGGGAATGTTCGGGCCGCATTGATAACAGCATCCGTCATCCCATTGTCCATGCTCTTCACCGCCACCGGGATGGTGTCTAACAAATTGACGGCCAACTTACTGAGCCTCGGCGCAATCGACTTCGGCATAATAGTCGATGGAGCGGTGGTCATCGTTGAAAACTGCGCCCGAAAACTATCAGAAGCCCAGCGGGGCAACACTGAAAGATTGAGCCTCAGCCAAAGGATTTCCATAATTCACGAGGCTTCACAGGAAGTGAGACGCCCTATGCTCTTCGGTGAACTCATCATCATGATCGTCTACCTTCCAATACTTACCCTGACAGGTGTGGAGGGCAAGATGTTCATCCCGATGGCGCTAACCATGTTACTGGCGCTCACCGGAGCCCTCATACTGTCTTTTACTTTCGTCCCTGCCGCGGTCACGGTCCTTCTGGTCCCGAAAAAATCCCATAGGGAGAACTTTGCCAGCAGTTTCGCCAAGAAGCTCTACAAACCTTTACTGAATTTCTCCCTTGATCACAGGGCGGTAGCGTTAACCACCGCTGTGGTCATAACAGCGCTCGGCGTTCTCTCCGCTACCCGGATGGGCAGGGAATTCATGCCCAGCCTCGATGAGGGAGATATTGCCATTCATACCCTCAGGATACCTGAAACCAGCCTTTCACAGGCAATTGACCTCCAGTCTCGTGTTGCCACTACCTTGTTGGAGAAATTCCCACAGATTGAAACCATCACCGGGCGTCTGGGAACATCTGAAATTGCCACTGAGCCTCACCCTCCGAGTATTGGTGACAAGATGGTGATACTAAAACCTCGACCGCAATGGCCGGATCCGGATTTACCCAAAATGGAACTGGTCAAACAGATGGAAAAGGTTGCAGGTGACTTGCCGGGTACCAATTTCGAATTCAGTCAGCCAATACGCATGCGTTTCAACCACCTATTGGCCGGCGTGCTCAGCGATGTGGCAGTCAAGGTATTTGGCGACGACATGAATGTCCTGCTGGAAAAGGCGGAGGAAGTCGCTGAAACGATCCGTCAGATACCCGGAGCGACTCACGTAAGGGTTGAACAGGTCACAGGCTTGCCCGTACTGACCGTCCAAATGAAGAGATCGGAAATGTCACGATACGGTCTTAACGTAAGTGATGTTCAGGACATAATAGAAATTGCAATAGGCGGAAAGAGCGCAGGTCTTGTCTTTGAAGGGGACAGACGATTCGATATCGTGGTTCGTTTGCCTGAAAACATGCGGACTGACCTTGAAGCCCTTAAACGACTGCCAATTCCTCTTCCCCGAAGGGAGCCTTCGACCGAACCCTTGCTGGTTACATATAATGTCTCTGAAGCAAAGAAGCAGAGGTTTTTCGTAGAATTAGGGTCAATAGCGGACATGGTGGTTGTCATAGGCCCCAATCAGATAAGTCGTGAGGATGGTAAACGACGTGTGGTCGTAACGGCCAATGTCCGCGATAGGGATTTAGGTTCATTTATAAAAGATTCCCAAGAGGCCGTCAGTTCGAAAGTTAGGCTTCCGTCAGGTTACTGGATCAGTTGGGGCGGGGAGTTCGAACAATTGCTCTCTGCCACCAGACGCCTGCAGATAGTTGTGCCTGTAGTGCTTGCGCTGATTTTCTTCCTGCTTTTTGCAGCTTTTGGTTCTGCAAGACACGCCCTTCTGGTTTTTTCAGGGGTTCCCCTCGCCTTAACCGGTGGCATTGCAGCCTTATGGCTGAGGGATATTCCTTTGTCCATTTCAGCATCCATAGGATTTATAGCGCTCTCCGGTGTGGCGGTATTAAACGGCCTTGTGATGGTGACTTTCATCAACAAGCTACGGGAGGATGGATCGCTGCTTCATGATGCCATAGTCGAGGGCGCCCTTACCCGGTTAAGGCCTGTATTGATGACTGCCCTTGTGGCGTCATTGGGCTTCCTGCCTATGGCGCTGGCCACAGGAACCGGAGCAGAGGTTCAGAAACCCCTGGCAACAGTAGTCATAGGTGGTCTCATGTCCAGCACGATCCTGACCCTGCTGGTCTTACCGGCTCTTTACTCTGTAGTTGAAAGCAGGTTCATCAAGTACATTCGTTAGCCGGCGTACATGTCAAATTTTGAGGACCTGAGTAGATCAAATAACAAACCATTTTGGAGGTAACCCATGAAAAAACTCTTACTGCTATTTGGTTTTATGTTCCTGATTACATGCCCGAACCTCAACGCCCATGAACAGAAACCCTCTAAAGATCAGAAAGAAGAAAAGGTATACTGTTGTCATGACAAGAATAATTGTGACAAGCTTCATACCAGGGCAGAATGCGAAAAGGAGGGTGGCAAGGTTGTAAGTAGTTGCAGGGACTGCAAATAAATTTCTTTTGGGGGCTGTCTTCAACCGTAGCGAGACAGCCCCCTGGCTTTATGTTATAATGGCATTTAGTCCTTTTTCCATGAAATTGAAAGGGACACGAAAATGCCAGATAGAATATTGTTTGATGAGCCTGTAATTGAGACTCTGGAAAAGGCCCCGGTAATTTTTAAGCCTTTACTTGCCGAGAAATTCTCCGTACTGGATTTTGCCCGTTGTGAAATCATTTCCAGTGGTAAGGAGGGTCAGCAGCGGATACTTTGCCTTTTATCGGGAAAGGCCGAACTTTCAATAGGTTATAGAGCCGCCCAAGACGTGGTTCTGGACAGTCTGGAACCTGGTGACGTTTTTGGGGATCTCGGCTTTTTAACAGGTAGAACCTGGCCTGCCGGAGCTACGCTGATAGCGGTTGATGACTGCCGTTTTCTCGAAATATCCATGGATCGTTTTCAAAGGATACTTCGGGAAATTCCGGCCTTCACTGTTGAGTTGCTTAAATCGCTTGGCAAAAAGACGGTCAAGGTCGATAGGGACGATTTTGCGTCGCCCTCCAGAAGCCATGACCCGAACATGCCGGCTACCTGCGCCTACCCTGCCCATCCCGGACTGCCTCAGGAGGTTCAGTCACGTTTCTGTGACCTGGCCATGTCGACTGACTCGGTTGTGATCGTGGGCGAAAAAGGAGTCGGAAAGGACATACTGGCCTATGCAATATTTGATGCGGCCGACGATTACAAGGAGGTCCTTGTTCCTGTAAATCCGAGGCGTATGAACTCCAGTTCTTTCTTTCTGGCCCGCAGGGGCGCCGCTACACCGGAAGACATCTCCAAGACAACCGAGCAAATCAGGTTCCTTTTCGGGTATCAGACAGTCAACCAGAAGGGTGTCGTGAAGATATCCAGTGGGTATCTGGAACTTGCCCGTGGAGGGGCGCTTTTCATTCGGGGCGCTCACCACCTGACTCCAGTAACCCAGCAAAAGCTTCTGGATGCGCTGAAAACTGGGGTCTATTGCCCATTGGATAGTAACAGTGAAGTCAGAGTCGATTTCAGGCTTATTTGCCACACCAACCTACACCCGTCGAAATACGATCCTGAAACCAACCCGCTGCTATACGATCTGGCAGATAAGTCGCTTGTGATACCGCCTTTAAGAGAAAGGCGCGACTTGATCCCATCCCTTGCCCAGAGCTATCTGGAACACTACGCCCGGGAGATGAACACAAGGGTCCCCAAACTGGCCGACCTGACCCTCAAGGCCATGATCGACTACTCCTGGCCGGGAAATGACCTTGAGTTGGCTAACGCCATGAGGCAGGCGGTGGTAGTTGCCCCGGGCGAAATAGTCAGACGGCAGGACTTGACATTGGACCCGCGCAAAGCCGACTCAAAGGCCAAATTTAATTTACTCGGAATCAAGCCCATCCATCAGGCCGTCACCAGCCCGCTGTTCCCGGCCATCCTGCAAAGCGCCTTCGTGCCCATTTTCATAGCCATTCTGCTGATGCTTTTCTTGGGGCCGCCTGATCCATCGAAGAACCTGGCGGCCATGGTCATGTGGTCACTGGCATGGCCAGGGATGATAGTCGGGGCCCTGTTTGGAGCGAGGATCCTGTGCAGCGTCTGCGCCATAGGCGCCTTGAGCAAACTTGCCAAGAGGATCGTATCCCTTGAGATACCGTTCCCTGCGGCCCTTACCACGAGAAGTGACTTCCTTATTGCCGGTGGAATACTGTTCATAATCTGGATAGAATGCGCCACCGACATACGAAGCTCACCCTTCAATCTGGGATTGCTGCTGCTCAGCATGTTTGTAATAGCTTTTGCGCTCAACACCATCTGGGCAAGACAGGCGTGGTGCCGTTATATCTGTCCCCTGGGAGGCATGAACGGACTGCTGGCAAGGGTGTCAATGCTGGAGTTGAGAGCTGACAATGCCGTCTGCCTGTCCAGTTGCAACTCTCAGGAATGTTATTTTGGGACTGAAAAGGCCGAGGGCTGTCCGTTCGGCCAGGTGGTCGCCACCCTGCACAGCAACCAGTTCTGCAAGCTTTGCGGGAATTGCGTCAAAAACTGTCCCCACTCCGCCATCAGGCTTAATCTTAGGATCCCGGGATATGAACTCGGAGAGGTCCGCTACGTTCGGGCAGGCACAGGATTTCTGGTCCTAGGCTTGATCGGAGGATTGCTTAGCGACATTCTGACACGAGGGGCATGGTTCGAGAGTCTTGTGTCATGGGCTCCCGACAGTTTCATGCTTCGATTCACACTGGTTTTTGCCGGACTCATCGCTTTTGTAAATATTGTCTCAATGTTTGCTGTAGCATTCTCACACCGGATGTTCAAGGAGCGTTTCTGGGAGAATTATTCCCGTTTCGCTCTGGCTCTTTTGCCGTTGACATGTATGTCGTTCCTGGCCTTTCATGCCTTTTATCTTTTCAGTATGGGCCCGCAAATACTGGGTTTGCTTGCCCAATACCTCGGGATCAGCGCCGGCCCGATCCCTTCGACAGACGCTGTTCCTGTCCAGGTCATTTTCATGTTCCAGCTCGGCGTCATTCTTATAGGACTTATCTGGACATTGATCACAATCTACAGGCTCGGTTTTGCAATCCCCGTTTCCAAAGTTGCCAGGGCCGTTGGCATTCTTCCTCACGTGATTTTTGCGATTTGCGTGGCGGTGACTTTTGGACTGGTAATAAGGACGGCTGTTCTAGGGGCGTGAGTTTAACTTTCAGAGGTCTGCCCCTCCGGTAAACGAATACCTCAGCAGGTTGTTTAGATCCAGCATCTTACAGAAAATAATGACAAGCTGGATGCTGGATCGAACCGACTTAACGATACAAAACCAGCCGCCACCATCCCCAAAACGCTGAATGGGGCTGCAAAGATCTGATATATCCAGAGCTTAGACAGGTCTGATAAAACTTTTTAGAAAATCTAGAACGGTCCGAACAGGTTTCTATTAAGGATTTATTTGATTGTTTCCTGTTCACCAGGCAGATTCCGGTCCCGACCAGGATCAGCGCAACGAGCAATGAGACCGTAATCGGCTCATTGAGGATGATTCCACCGAACATCACGCCGAACAGCGGGGTGAGGAATGTAAATGAAGCCAGCTTGTAGGCGGGATAGCGTGTGATGAGCCAGAACCAGGCCAGATAGGTTATGGTGGCAATCCATATCACCTGATAAACAAGGCTCAAGGCTATGGCCGGGGTCATTTTAGTGATTCCAGGCTCATCCCACACTAAAAAACCCAACATCAGGACCACAGCGGAAATTCCCAACTGATAAAGCAGAGTTTTAGCCGGAGAAACAGAAACCAGCGGCCCGGCCTTGATCAGGACCGTGGTCGCTCCCCAGAATACCGCCGCCACAGCCAGCATTCCGTCGCCCACAAGCATGCGCATCGTCGGAGCATTCAAGGATTCACTGAAGGCGACTATAATTCCGGTAAACGCGCTCAAAAGGCCTATTACCTGAATGATGCGCAGCCTCTCACCCGGTATGAATAAATGAGCCCCAAGAGCTACGACAAAGGGAGATAGATATAGGAATATTACTGCGCGTGAGGCGTTTGTGTATTCCAGCCCCACATAAATCAGAACAAACTCGAGAGCGAACAGGATTCCGGCCCCTAAACCCCACCACAGTGTTCCGTCACGCCTGAAAATGGAGTCACCGCGCAGCCACATCCACAAAGCGACCAGTATTGTGGCCCCGACAGAACGAATACCGGACTGCAATACGGGCGAAATCCCCTGGCTCGCTATCTTAATGGCGACCTGCTGCATTCCCCAACTGGCGCAAAGAACAACAAGCGTGAGAATGGCCAACAGATCCAGGTTTTCTTTCCTGGAGGAAATGTCGAACGCCTTCCCGAGATGTTTTCAAGTGATTCTGATCTCTAATGAATTGTGTTGTTGTTAACTTATCACTCTGAGTGTAATTCACAAAATCATTTTCATCCGTGTATTCATGGTATTGTTTAGAAATTGTTTCAGGGAAGATTTGCGCGATTTTGTGGTAGAATCGTTTAAGTAATCATGTAGCCTGGACTGATGGGGTTTGGTCATGGAAACATGGTGGGAGGGATTGTCATCATTAAACAGGTTCTTTGTATGTTCCGCTACGGTGTTCAGCATCCTGTTCATCTGGCAGATAATAACCACTGCAGCGGGCGTGGATACTCATGACGCCGGTCATTCCGGCGGGTCGGATATCCACGGCGATCTGAGCGCACCCATCCATTATGAAGTTCACGAATTCAGCGCTGACGCATTCACATTGATTTCCGTTCGGTCTTTACTTGCGTTTGCTACAATTTTCAGTTGGTCTGGGGCCATTTACCTTGCGGAGGGGGCGTCGATCATTTTCGCCCTTATCTACAGTTTTGTGTGGGGGGCGTTGGCGATGTTCGGGGTCTCCCTGATACTGCATTTTCTTCTACGAATGCAGGAGCAGGGAAATATTTCAGCGGCCTGGGCCATCGGTGAGGAAGGTGTAGTCTACATCAACATACCGGCCAACGGCATGGGTAAGGTGCGTCTCATGATAAGGGGAGTGATGAGTGTCATTAATGCGCGGAGCAGGAACGCTTCGCCGATCACAGAGGGAACAAAGGTAAGAGTGGTCAACATTATCAACCAGAACACCGTCGAGGTGATTGAATTGTGGGATTCGGAGGTTGGGTAAAATGACTGCGGCAATTACTATCAGTATTGCAATTAGCTTCGTATTAATAGCCGTTATCTGGGCTTTAAGCTCAAGATACCAGCGCTGTCCTGCAAACCGCATACTTGTGATTTACGGCAAGACAGGAAAAGGGGCCGCAAAATGCATCCACGGCGGGGCAGCTTTCGTCTGGCCGTTATTCCAGGATTACGCATGGCTGGAGCTGGAACCGTTCGTTGTCCCCATAGACCTTAACAACGCATTATCACAGGAAAACATAAGGGTGACAGTCCCCACCACAGTGACTGTAGCGGTAAGCACGGAAGAAGGCATCATGCAGAACGCGGCCATAAGACTGCTCGGTCAGGGTGTTGAAGAGGTCCAGGCCCAGGCTCAGAGTGTCATTCTGGGTCAGATGCGTCAGGTCATGGCCACCATGAGAATAGAAGAGATAAACCGCGACCGCCAGGCCTTCATGACCAAGGTAAATGAATCCCTATCCGTGGAACTCGAGAAAATAGGGCTTTCAGTAATCAACGTGAACATAAAGGACATCGAGGATGATAGCGGTTACATAAAGGCCCTCGGACGCAAGGCTGCGGCTGAAGCGGTCAACCAGGCCCTTGTGGATGTGGCCGAGCAGGAAAAGAATGGAACCATAGGTGTCGCAGAGAGACAGCGTGACCAGAAAACAGCGGTTGCAGCCGCGAATGCAGCCGCGGCGGTTGGCGAGGCTGAAGCTGAGAGGGATCGCCGCAAGGCTCTGGCGGCGGCAGACTCCCAGGCCATGATCGGTGAGGCGGAGGCATCCAGGGATCGCAGACAAAAAGTTTCGATGCTAGAGGCCGAGGCTGTGGACATTGAAGCCAAGGCCAGCGCTGCAGTGGCAAACTCACAGGCGGTCAGGAAAGTGGCTGAGGAAGAAGCCCGGGCCAAAGGCCAGGTAGCCCTGGTTCAGGCGGATGGATCAATACGTGTGGCGGAACAGGACGCCCAGCGAATGGCGGAAGAAGCCAGAGCCCAGAGGGAACAGGCCCGCCTGAACGCCGAGGTCATCGTCTTCGCAGAGGCAGAGAAACAGAAGGCCATCCTGGAAGCCCAGGCGCAACGAGAAAAGAGCGTGCTCATAGCAAAGGGAGAGGCCGAAGGAATATTGGCAAGGATGCAGGCGGAAGCCGAGGGTACCAAATCCCAGCTTGATTCCAAGGCGCAAGGATATCGGGAATTGGTCGAGGCTTGCCAGTCAGACACTCAACTGACCGCCGCCCTACTCATAATCGAAAAACTGACAGACCTGGCTCACATCCAGGCTGAAGCGGTCAAGAATCTGCCTCTTGAGAAAGTGATCGTCTGGGACGGTGGCGGGAATGGTGGTATGTCCGATCTCGGCAAACGCTTCATGGGGGTCATTCCTCCCATGCATGAGCTGGCCAGGGTGGCCGGCCTTGATTTACCCGAATTCCTTGGAAAAGCCACCGGAAAAACCGAAAAACAGGACAAATGACGGCGGTAAATAATCACAGAATTGGGTGGCAAGGTCGGTCCGTGGCCGACGTTCTTGTATAAATAAAACGAATACGGGGAAATACCTCTTGGACGGCGGCCAAAGACCGCCCTACCGCAAACCATGGTTAATGAACGGCTTCCATCTCGGGATCATAGACTCCGGCGTAGGTCGGTCTGTGGCCGACGTTGTTTTGTGAATATTAACGTAAACGAGGGAATAAATATTCGTGTTTGGTGATCCGGTAATTCCGATAGAATGCCGGGAACATAAACCAATACGAGTGAATACCGTTCGGAACGGCGGCCAAAGACCGCCCTGCTCAATCACAACCCAGGGGTGACCCCGTTCGGACGGCGGCCAAAGACCGCTACCAAAACGATTTTTCACATAAAGAATTGCGGTCGAAGGCCGCACCATTACACAGTAACTGTTTGGAATAACAAGCATTTCATAATAAAACCATGGAGGTGACAAGAACTCATGCAGCCAATCAAGATCATGCCATGCCTGGACATGAAAAATGGACGAGTGGTAAAGGGTATTCACTTCGTAGACATAAAAGACGCCGGTGACCCTGTTGAATGCGCTTCCGTTTACGAGAAAGAGGGGGCAGACGAGCTTGCCATGCTCGACATAGCGGCCACGCTCGAAAACCGCAAAACCCGTTTGGAGTGGGTCAAGAATGTGTCGTCCGTCATCAAGATTCCGCTAACGGTTGGTGGAGGAATTTCAAGCCTTGAGGACATAGAACTGGTGTTGGGATCAGGGGCCTCCAAGGTTTCCATGAACAGCGCAGCGGTTAACGATCCATCACTCGTAGAGAAGGCTGCAAAGAAGTTTGGTTCAGCCAGCATAACCGTAGCGATAGACGCCAAAAGAAATGCGTTGATGCCATCTGGATTTGAGTTGGTGGTGTCCGGTGGCACAAAGGCTATAGGTCGGGACGCCATAGAATGGGCGAAGCAATGCCAGGGTCTGGGCGCTGGAGTCATACTGCCTACCAGCATGGACGGAGATGGAACTCAGGCAGGGTATGATATTGATTTCACTAAGGCTATTTCGGACGTCGTCACAGTCCCTGTGGTTGCCTCAGGCGGCGCGGGGAAACTGGAAGACTTTTACGAGGTAGTTACCAAAACCGGGGCTACAGTGTTGCTGGCAGCCTCTGTCTTTCACTACCGCCTCCTGACAGTCAGACAGGTCAAGGAATATTTAAAAGGAAAAAATATTCCTGTCATATTGTAGATGCCGGCCTGACTCCGTTACCGTCATTTTCCCCTATAGACTTGCGGGAAGATGACGGTCACGGACCTTCATTTGCCCTGAGCGGCTAAAAATCACTTCTCAGGCCTAAAACGTTCAGACTCGGCTACGACCGGGACGAGCACGCTGGAGATCAGACAGGGAATTTACACCCAGTCATTGAAGAGCCCTTCAAACGACAGTGTGTCATTTGTCATCATCGTCCATTGACCCAACCTTGTCTTCGGCTGTCTCCTTGTCAAATGAAGCCCAAAACTGACGGTCGCATTCCTGAATGCACTCATTGCAGGAGGCTTCCATGCCTCTCACACCGCACGGACAGGTCGAATAGCATGCGTTCCTGTCAAAATCATGGAGGGTTAAGTTTTCCGCCGGAAGGGAACCGGGGCCTAGAAGAAACACCAACATTAGGGTCGCTGAAAGAACGAGAATTTTTGTCATTCTCATGATGACACCTCCAGATTCAATGTACATCCATGCGGTCAGTCGCCAGTCTTCTTGGCTCGCACACCTCAATTACAAAGTCAACTCAATGTTATTGCGTGTTCCGGACACATTTCCTGACAACAAAAACAAGTGATGCACTTGTCAGGATTAACCTCAGGAGATGTGACATTCATTGACAATGCTGAAACAGGACATTGATCCACACAGGTTCCGCAACCTGTGCAGAGATCCTCATCAACCTTCGGTTTGAGGATTATTTTCCTGGTCATCATGTCCTGTATCACGGCATTACTGAAAAGGGCTTCTCCACCCAAGGGAGGTAATTTGAAGTCAGGAATGGGTTTCAACTCACCGATTATTTCCATTTTGCTGACATCGTAATCTCCAAGTCCGAGTTGCCTGGCTTTACGCAGGAAGATCAGCTTGTCAGGGTCGCAACCCATGAGCGTAGCTATCACCGCGTCCATGGCTACCGCGTTATCGGATGCCAGTACGAGTCCAATGTCCCTAAGGTCAGGACTGGCAGGGCCATTACCTTCCATG
>CALDNG010000171.1 GCA_937915285.1 uncultured Desulfomonile sp.
CAGAGCACAAATCTATATTTGCGGCCCAGTATGCGTCTAACGTTCCGATATCCCTCCAATAACGTCCACCTTGGGAACCGGGCTCTTTGAAGCTGTGAACCACTACCTTGCTGTTTTCTATCATTTGGGGAACAATGTCTTTTCCAAAATCATGTGAAGAATTCTTGTTCTTGGCGTCAGCAATCACGTTTTTCACGAGGGTTTCAGTATTGAAAATGTAGACACCCATGGAAACAAAGGAGGTGTTGGGGTCACCCGGGATGGTCTTAGGATTCTGCGGTTTTTCCTCCCAATCGACTATCCTGTAATTGTCGTCACAACCGATTACTCCGAATGCCTTGGCCTCAGAGCGTGGAGCCTCTACTCCGGCTACAGTCAACTCTGCGCCACTTTCTATGTGGAAGGCCAGCATATCATTGTAATTCATCTTGTAAACATGATCGCCTGACAGGATCAGGACTCGCTTGGGCCTCTCTCTTTGAAGTATGTAGATGTTCTGGTAAATACTATCGGCAGTTCCCCGATACCAGCGGTCAACATTTCTTTGCTGTGGCGGAACACACTCTATGAACTCACCCAATTCGTGATTGAAAATACTCCACCCAAGCCTTATGTGCCTGTCGAGTGATAATGACCGATATTGAGTCAGAACAAATATTCTTCGGATATCAGAATTAAGACAGTTTGAGAGCGTAAAATCGACAATGCGATATTTGCCTCCAAACCTGACGGACGGCTTGGCCCTGGCCTTGGTTAGCGGATACAGACGCTCTCCCTTTCCGCCTGCCATAAGAATACAAAGAGTATCCTTCATTTCATTTTTGAGATTCATTAGCCTATCAACCTCTTTATTTCAGATTTTAATTTAGAGGTGTCGGATGATTTCACTACGTAAGCGTCTGCCCCCCATGTGGTAAAGTCATCCTTGTAATGGCTGTAAGCTGTGTTCAGGATAATTGGAATGCCCTTGTCCCTGCCAAGCAACTTTTCCAGTGTCTCAATACCATCCATTCCAGGCATCTGGACATCAAGAACGATCAAGTCGGGTGGGTTGTTATCCACTACCTCAAGAGCTTCGGATCCAGAGTTCACAACAGTTACTGAATAGCCTTCATCCTCAAGTTCGATCTTGTACAGTTCACAAATGTGTATTTCGTCGTCAACCACCAATATGCGCTTCATGGTTTTCCTCACGTTCCAATTTGAAAAAGGATTGATGATGGCCGAAATATTAATTTTCCCTCAGTGTATTGCAAAATCGGAGTTACGAAAAGTCTAAACCGAGACTTTTTCGTTATTCTCCAAACTTTTATTCATTTTGAGGACGTCTCGGTTTCACCGGATTGAAGCGCCAGGATACTTGCAGAAACATCTTCACGAATACTTTTTGAAAGCCTTCTGACTGCCCTGTTCATGGCTTCGGCTATCATTGCAGGTGATTCATTCACACTTGGTTCTTCTATCTTGTACAATTTTTTGAAAATGATTTTCTTCCCCAACCTTGACGCCTCAAAATCTATCAGCGAGACATCGGCCTCGACCACGGCCTTTGCGCTCTTGTTGATTATTTCTCCCCTGAGTTTTCTTACAGTTCCCTCCAGCGCGTATCGATAACGCATACTGCTCCACTGGTCTACAGCCTTGTGGAAAAGCCGTGAAGTTTCTATATCACGCAAGACCAACTCTGTGATCATGTCTACCGGGTTTTCCTGCCAGCGGTGCTGTGAAACGATGGAACCTTCAGCCGAGCCTGAAGATATTGTCAAGAAAAGGTTGTCGACAGAGGGAGCTGAAAGGAATTTATAAACCATCAGTGTGTCTGGTGAGGGGTTGGCATATTCAACCGGGGGTGAAGGGTAATCGAGGTTGTGGTATATGATTGCGCTTCTGGAACTCAAACCACACGCAGTTGCGCAGAATGCCAAGACTAGCGTCCACAGAATGGACAGAATGTGCCGGTTTATGATTGAGATTTTATTTCTGACGGGAACTCTCATTCCATTTTAAAGCTGGCGAAGAAATTGTTGTTTAAGTCCATGAAATCAAACAAGTATCCTATTGTCTAGCCCTTTACTCCAAGAATTTTCGGTCTTGAAAATGCTATCGCCCATCATTCGGCTTGTCGCCTGGCCCAAAAATTATGCTGGACGGCTTGAGTTTTATCATACGGGTAAAATCTATGAGGTTGTCAGCGCTTCGATCCAGCTTCTGGGTCAATAGATTGATGTTATTGTCAGACCTCCTCAACATTCTGTCAGCGCTTTTGGCAGCCTCTGAGCCGGCCTGCAGGAAGTCATTTGCCTTGTCTAACGTTTTGACAAAAGATTTTACGGGCTGATTCCTGGCGAGGTCATCGTTGAGCCTTCGGCTAACTTCCTTTACTTCTCTGAGGGCTTCGGCAGCATCCGCAAAGGAGTTCTCAACGCGAGGATCCGAAAGCATTCGGTCTAGCCGCGAACTTATCCGTATCAGGTTATTGACAACTCTCTCCATGTCCACCCCCTTTATCTTCTGGAAGATATTTTCGAGGGCATTTCCTATTTCCCTGATATCCGACGGATAGGTAGGTATAACAGGGTATCTCGGGGTAAACTCCAGGGTAATCGCTTCACGAACCTGATCCGGTCTGAAATTATCCATCTCAAGGTATTTTTGACCCGTCAGACCGAGCAGGTTGATTTTGACCCCAAGGTCGTCATTTAGTCTGAAATTTCTGTTGAGATTCATGGTGACCTCAATCAGTCTTGCGTCCGGCGCCATGCGTATGGCCTTTACCCTCCCTACCGGGACCCCCCTGTATTTAACCGGACTATCCGCTTCCAATCCCTGAACACTTTCAGTGAAATACGAAACCACTGTTATTGAATCTTCAAAGAATCTTGTGGCGCCTAGCCATACAAAGACTGCCACTAGCAGTAATGAACCTGACACAACAAAAAGACCTATTTTAAATTTTGAGGCCTGGCTTGCCATCAGCATTCTCCAGAATCCGGAAACGTCAGGCGTATCCATTCATTACTGATCAATGGGCGCTATCAAGGTCAGCGGGACCAACAATTGTGTTGTCCGCTCAAGCTACTGATAATACATATAACCTAATTCAGAGACGCAAAAAAATCCCTAACTCGTTTGTCATCCGTAATGCTTTTTAGTTCGTCGAGGGTCCCTTGAGCTATTATACCCTTTTGTTGCGGGTCGAGCATTATGATCCTCTGAGCGATACGTGAAACGCTGGAAAGTTCGTGAGTTATGATCACCACCGTAGTTCCCAGATCAGCGTTTATTGCAAGTATCGTCCTGTCCAATTCTGCGCTCGTTACCGGGTCCAACCCCGCAGAGGGCTCATCAAAGAACAGTATTTTAGGATCCAGCGCCATTGCTCTAGCCAACGCCGCCCTTTTCTGCATACCGCCACTCAGTTCTGACGGAAAAGAATGTGCAAAGTTCAGGAGCCCGACTTCAGAGAGTTTCAAAGCCACCAGTTTTTTTACAACATTCTCGGGCAGCCTGGAATATTGAGTGAGGGGAAGCGCTATATTTTCGGCTATGGTCATGGAACTAAACAACGCGCCAGACTGAAACAAAACCCCTATCTTCTTCATGAGTCCGTCAGATCCGCCCTCTATTATCGGGTAACAACGCTCGCCATCAATGAAAACTTCGCCACTCCGGAGTTCTATCAATCCAATCAGAGCCCTGAATAGCGTCGTTTTCCCGCACCCGGACCTGCCAAGCACAGCCAGTATCTCGCCCCTGTAGACCTCCAGGGAAACATTTTCAAGCACCATGTCTTCACCGTAGCCGATGCTAATGTTTGAAGCCGTTATAACCGGCAAATCCGATTTCTGCTTTTCGGTCGTCATGACTCTCCAGCTAAAATATCCAGACTCTCGGGAAGTAGTAATACAATAGGGCAAAAACCGCATTGGTGACTGTGAGCACAAAGATGCAGGTAACCACCGCCGACGTGGTGGCTCTTCCTACTCCCTCAGCACTCCCCCGAACTTGAAGTCCCCTCAAACAGCCTATGGAGGCTATCTGAATACCAAAGACAAAGCTTTTTATCAAACCTTTCATAACATCGCTAATTTCAAGCACTTTCTGGGTTTGGTTGAAAAAACCTGTGGGGGTTACATCCAGGGAAAAATACGCCACCAGGCAGCCGCCGATGATTCCGACCAAATCTGCCATGATTGTCAGGCACGGCGCTACCAGGCCTACCGCTATTACACGCGGCGCTACC
>CALDNG010000172.1 GCA_937915285.1 uncultured Desulfomonile sp.
TATTGCTATGTGTTTTTGTTTTCTCCGTATTATGCCTTTCAAACATTGGTTGGAGCGCTTCACCAGTGAAGATCGAGGTACTCTACATGAACCATGGTCCTCTGCAGGATACTCTGGTGAAACTTAGAAACATGCTGGCCGGATTTGGAGGAAGGCTGGATGTTTCCTGGTATGATTTTGAAAGCAATGAGGGGGAAGCCTTCAAGGCAAAGAAAGGTATAAATCAGCATGTGCCACTAGTGATCTGGATCAATGGCAGCCCCAAAGTGAAACTGGGCCAGCAGGAAATGATGTTCTGGGGGTTCCCTACCGGCGCAGGACCTGCGTTCTTCCAGGGTAAATGGAATATGGATACCCTGAAGTTGGCTATCGAAAATGCGATAGCCAAAAAGTGAGGAAACATGGCATTTCATTACGTGATCCAGGAATTACGTCATCATCACCATCGCACAGTCATCAACGTGCTGGGTATTGCCGTGGGTATTGCCCTCTTTGTGGCTATAAATGCCGTTGCTACCGCATACCAGGAGGCGCTTCGTTTACCATTCCGGAATGTGGGAGCTGACCTGGTGTTGCAGAAGCCTGAGATTAAACGGGAAAATACCGAAATAGGGAAGGTATCGATGCAAGGCGTGCGCTTGCCGTTTTCCAATCAAATGATTGCTTCATCCGATATAGACAAAATAGATAAAATTGAGGGCTTTTCGGCAAAGGCTACTTCATTGCTGCTGTGGGAGTTTTCTCCTGATGGATTCAAGACGGTCATGGGCGTGGACCCTGAACAGCCGGGATTAGGACCGGTTAAGGTTAAAGATTGGATCGTAGAAGGAAGGTTTCTTGAAGGCAAAAATGAAGTCATCCTGGAGAAACATTACGCCAAATTCCGTAATCTGAGAGTAAATGATTCCATTTCAATCGGTTCACGCAGCTTTAAGGTTGTGGGGCTGCTGGCTATAAAAGAAGGAGCGCAAATTGCCGCAGCAAACACTTTCATGTCCATTGGGGACGCCCGATCCATTTTTAGCGAGGATACTGGGGCTGTGAATCTGTTGTTTGTTAGGCTTAAGGACCCTTCAATGCAAGAAGATTTCAAATCTTACGTTGAGAAGACTCTACCGGCAATGTCAGTGATTAGCGCTGACTCATCACTGGAGGTCATGGGAGGGATATCAAAGATATCCAACCAGTTTGCCTTCATACTTTCTGGTGTGGCTCTAATAGGGGCTATTCTGCTCATTGTTCGGTCAATGGTGGCAAACCTGATGACTCGGGCCAACCAGATTGGTATTCTGAAAGCACTGGGCTGGACCAGTAAAGATGTACACCGTCAGATTATGGGAGAAGCCATGATCCAATCCCTGACTGGGGGTGTCTTTGGCCTAATAGTGGGTTATTTGTTGGCCTACATGCTGGCCAATGTTCCTGTCTCCGTGGCTGGACCCGCCCAGATGAGCCAAATGCCAAGCGTGGCGAGAAATTCCGAGATGGCGCTTTCCAGCACGGTCACTTTGCCGATCCACTTGTCTGCCGAGCTTGTTTTGGCCAGCCTGCTGGTTTCCATTTTCTCAGGACTGCTGGCAGGCTACCTGATGGGGAGAAGGACCGACAGGATGAAGCCGGCCGACATCATGCGCGAATTCTGAATGTGTGCAGGCAATATTCTTGAGGAGACTTTGGAGGCATCATATGTTCCATTTGATGACTATGTGAATAATAGCAAAGTAACATACAAGGGAAATCAGGGCGAACTGACTTCTCCCCACCAGCACTATGATACTATATTTCTTGAGATTGTTAAGCTCGACCCGGACAATAGCCCCAAAGAATTTCACTTGGTCCGAAAAAGCGGCCCGAGCGCAGGAAAGACCATAGTGGCGATTTACGAATTTGATGGTAACGACCAGTTCAAGTTTGCCTTCGATCCGGCTGCGGTAACAATTCCAAAAGATTTTGTTTCAAAAGAGGGAACAGGTTTCATTTCTCATACATGGAAGCGGGTCAAGCCTTAAACCTGACTTCATTCCCTTGAACCGGGACTACAGTTCAGATGGCACAATTTTATACCTTGTCCAATGAATGTCATGAAGTGCGCTTCCCAAAAGGGGCCGGTATAGAAACCTGGGGTCGGTTCGAACTGCCCCAACCGACCCTGCTTTTTTTCACAATTCATCCAAAAAAGGACAGCATTACGCTGAAAAGTTCAAATTTCTTGACATGACACGGTAAAAGGGACTGTTTGACTACTCGGGGGGACTGTTTCTCTGGTGAACACAAAAAGTTTTGAAAGGGGTTTTTCAAGACGCTACTGATGAATTTAACCCGCCAATGTATCTTGCCTCGTTATCAAATTGATACCCGAATACGGAGAGGTGAAACCGCCCGACAGGGTAGTTCAAAAACCGGCAACAAACTCACTGGGTCGATAATTTGGATCAATTACACTGGTAAAGTTCACCTCTAGGTAAAAGGATTCCATTGCTCAGTTGTCCTACAATGCCGGATTAGGCAGACACGTCTCTATCCAAATGTTTCATTCTTTCAGCCAGGTATTTAGCTGCAGCAAATGTCCTGGCATCCGACGGTCCCACCAACTTTAAATATTGGAATAGTTGGTTTTTATACTGCCCTTGGAAGCCTCGTCGTGGGCCAGTTCATTCTTTAATAGTTCGAGAAGTTGGTTTGCGTTATACATTTCCATTTTACCTTTCTTTTCTTGCTAACCTTATCACCACGTCAGGCCCAAAGCTGAAATCGCTTTTCATGGGCTTGAGGGAAAGACAGGGTCGGCTGTAAAGATATTTTGATTGTCGAATTAATCGGCAGGCTCGGAGGGATGATCCTATTATAGCAGATTACTGGGAGAGCAATTTACCAACCCGCTTTCCATGAACTACGCTGGCAGGCATGGAACCCGTCCGTCGATATTGTCGATGAATTTCTGGGTAGTATAAAAAGAACAGGGATACGGTTTGGCTGAGCGAAACAAAGTGCTCAGCGCCCTAAATAAAGCCTCTACCGCCAAATGAAGCCGGGATCTTATACGGAGCGGGCAGCCGGAAGGGGAATGGACTCTGGACGGTCTATCACGGCTTCAGGGGCGTCGGTAAAAAGTGGAAAGAACTGTGCCCCTACCCTAATCAATAGAACCGTAGCTTTTCTGCCGCATTGACCGCCTACCCTTCACAAACTAAGAAAGACACCTTTTGGTTTTATGTTTTTTCGACGGTCAAATTGTTACTTCAGAGCCCCTAAAATATTCTGTTGGCCTGGGCGTCTTTCGTTCAGCAACAAAAAGGAGGTTCAAGTTGCAGGAGAAAGGCAGTTTTTGGGAATGTGGGTCAATGGAACGACCGGGTTCCTGAATCGACTCGGACTGGTTTCAGAAAATATCTGCAAAACCAAATACGTCTTTCTTTTGGCAATCGGAAAAATCTGGTGTTGCCTTCAACGACATAGGTCCTGGTTGCGAATTGATAGCCCACAATTATGAAGGTTAGCGATCCGGACCTAGTTGAAAATAAAATTGCTATACAGGAGTCAGAAATGACAATGAAATTTGATGACCTGAACTCAGCTTTTCAGTTAGCCAAAGATGCGAGCCCAATGGACGGACGTTATTGTGCGCTCGCCAAGAATTTGGAATTTGGTCTGTCCAAGGCCAATAGAAGACAGCTTGTCCTGTATCTGGATGTTAACGTTCCCGGTAGGGATGATGTCTTCGAAGTCCAAAAATATTATTGTTTAGAGCCGGAATATATTTATTTTCTCTCAAGAGATCTACAGAAGCTCGAGATTGACCCAAAGGATGCTGGCGTACTGGATGAATTGGAGACCATTCTTCCGGGTTCGTTTGTTGAGATCGATTTCAGGCGGTCTGGAGACTATTACGATATTCAGTTCATTCGTCTGGTTTATGGACCTGCATCCAGGTTGGACAGCCAATCTGCTTAACAAACAAGTCGTAAATCCGCAGGCGCCTAATACCAGAGAGCCGCTCGCACTTCCGAGGGCTTTCCAAAGGTCATTGCGAGTATGGATTTGTCGCGGCCTGTTCATTTAACCAACAGTTCAAACATGGTCCATGAGGCTCCTCTCATTAAAGCGTTGGGCATGTTGCCCGGGAGCCTCATGAACTTACAAGATGGAGGTCTATGAAATGAAAAGACGTTGCGGTTACACCTGCAATCTTAATTGTCAGGTTAGAATCCGCATTCCATCGCATGTTTACAATTCATTGATGGAAATTTCTGAAAAAAGGCAGACCAGCTTGTCAAAATTGATCAGAGAGCTTTTGAATTCCGGGATGAAGGTCTGCGGTTTCTAAATTTTCTCGGAGTATAAATTGACATGTGGATGGAACCCCCACTATCGACTACAAAGATAATTCCTCTCCCTGTTCACGAAAAACGCATTCATAGGCATCCGGAAAGCTCACTACGATTTCTGTATCTATAAAAAACATCTGAATTTTTTGAATTTCTGAAAACAGTCCGGATGACTTTTTGAGGAACGAACCTTTGCTGGTTCTTTCCTCTACGTGGCGTGAGACAAAATAGCGCCAGATGTCGGTTAGGTCTGTTATATTGACCTTGAATCAGCGATTCCTCCGGCGCTATAGTCACACAAACAATCTGATAGGTTTATGAGATGGTTGGCCGCTGTTTTTGATCTTGAAAGCACTGGCAGAGGGGCAATATACCCTCTTTCTCTGGATTCGGGATTCCAATAGGCCAGAGGCATTGGTAGTCACGACCTCCCATGCGGCAGTAAGAAAACACAAGTTCTCAGGAAACATCTGTGGAGTGAGGTGAGCAAAGATGGAATTCACTATCGAAGTCGCGGCGCTTGCTTTCGGACTTTTTCTCGGAATGCTGATTTGTTTGGAATTGGGACGCCGAATCGGAATCCGAAAAATGTTAATAGACCCGGAGGGGGCTCGGATAGGAGTAGGCGCCATTGAGGGAGCGGTCTTTGCCCTATTGGGCTTGCTCATTGCGTTCACCTTCTCTGGAGCCGCTTCCAGGCTGGATGCTAGACGACAGTTGATTGCAGAGGAAGCAAACGCCATCGGCACTGCTTACCTCAGGCTTGAACTGGTATCGACGGATGCTAGGCAGCGATTGCGTGAAATCTTTCGCCGGTATGTTGATGTGCGTTTGAGTTTGTATCAGAAGCTCACGGATTCCAGTGCAACGCAAGAGGCCATGGCTAAGACTGCAGCCGTCCAGGGCGAGATATGGTCTCAGGCCGTTGTTGCGTGTCGGGAGGAAGGATCTCAGTCTGCAACCATGCTCATCCTGCCAGCCTTAAACCAAATGATAGACATCACTACGACTCGTGCTGTGGCAGCTAGATTGCACCCACCGACAATAATCTTCGCAATGCTCTACGTTCTGGCTCTAATAAGTGCCGTCATGGCTGGATACGGAATGGCTCCCCAGAAGAAACCCAGTTGGGTTCACATTGTCGGTTTTGCTGCCATCACGTCCCTGACCCTATACGTGATACTTGACCTTGAGTACCCCCGGTTCGGTTTCATACGGATCGACCAAGCCGATCAAGTACTTTTGCAACTAAGACAATCCATCCAGTGAAATTAGGACTGTTCATAGAAAGCTAATTCAGCTAGTGAAATTGACCAAGCATTGATATGAAATTCCGAATGCTTCCATAAAATTACAAGATGTAAACCGTAACATCAAAGAAAAATCTGGGGCCAAAACATGCCCTAGTTCTGATAGTCCAAATTCTCATTCCTGCTGACTGCATACGGGCGCCATTAAGATCCATTAACGGTGATATTATGGTAATTGCTGGCCTGTCTATAGATATGACTGAGCGTAAACGTGCTGAGGAAAAATTGATATACAATGACGAAGGTTTGCTACACCGGTCAACATACCTCCTTAAAAAAAACACCATTCACGGCAGTCGCCAGCCATGCCTATTGTGCGTCCAGGAGCACCCCCATTAGAAGCGCAGCCTCAGCGCCGTAGTTGAGCCAACCGTGGTTGGTACCGCGCTGTACGACTACGTCGAATGGACTCAACTCAACTTGATCCGTGTCTAACAGAAGAGTCACCCGTCCTTTAAGCACCACGACGTAGTCGATTGTAGAGGTAATGTGCATCGCGGGATTAAGCCTGGTGTCTGCAAGGCAGTGACCTGCTCCAGCGGCGTTAAAAGCTTCAGCCGCAGCTTTTTTGGCTTGTGCGGGTGACATGGATCTATCTTGAGGCGGTATCTCAAAGAATCGGAAAATTGTCCCCCCTGGACGGGGCTCCAGACGATTGGAACCCGGGGACGCATTTTCATCCGTCAAGGATGCCGGACTTCGGGTTGTTCGCCAAAAATCCGTCCAGCCGAGAAAGTCAGTCTCGACCCGCTCGTCTCTGACCACCATGGAGTGTCCATCTCTAGTGCGTCCTGTGATAACACATCTGTAAGTAACGCTCATTTGTAGTACCTCCTACGGCCTCTCGACAAAATCTAGTGTGCCGTCCCGATAATAAGGAAACCGGTATCCATATATTAAATGTCTCAAGAAACTGTGCATTGAGATAAGTCAGGAGATCCTATTTTGATCCTTATGGAAGATGCTTTTCTAATTGTGCTTTTTACAACCAAAACCTCGTCCCCATTTTTGGCGCCAACACAAGTAATGATGGGGTTCTATATCTTACAGCCATTTTCTCTCTGTCTTTCCGCCAAACGATATTGTCTGCGTATCTCAGCCTGACGGTAGCGCAGCTTTTCTTCGTCAGTTTCACATATCAACGGAGGCACGGACGTTGGCTGACCGTTTTCGTCAAGTGCGACGAAGGTGAGATAGGCTGAAGCTGTATGCCGAACCTGGCCGGTCAAAGGATTCTCAGCTTCGACTCTGACACCGACTTCCATTGAGGTTCGGCCAACTAAATTCAGTGAAGCCTTGAGAATGAGTAGATTGCCTATGAAAACGGGATTATGAAAATCTAACCGGTCAATTGAGGCCGTGACGGCAACCTTTCTGGCGTGACGAATGGCCACGACTCCTGCTGCTGTGTCTACGTGCTTCATAACCACTCCGCCATGAACGTTTCCAACTGGATTGGCATCCTCCGGATTCATTGCCACCGTCATGGTTATCTGACTATCTCGAACGCGTTTTGCTTCCATGGTCTACGACCTCCTTAATCCAGAATAGTGGGGTGACTACGGTCATGATGACAATTTGATGATCCGTGCATGGGGGGTTGATTCCCCGTGTCTTCCAATGGTATATTAATCATCTTGTTATTTATTTTCTTTAGTCTAGGGATTTTCGCGTTATTTCGCTGGCTCGACAAGAGAAACTACCCTTGGTCTTTCAATGGCAAAAGCAATAGTGTAGGAATTAGGTGGGGTAACATCAGTTGCGACAGTGAATGGGAAAAGAAACCGAGTTGAGGATTTTTTTTCCTGCCATAAATGAAGTTTAGCTGATATCCAAAGCATTATTAGCGGACACATAGGGTCGTTTTACTCAAGCTGACGCCGGATTATTTGCCTAACGGACTCTAAATCGATTCAGACTTTATTAAGAAACCGGACTTTCCATATTCGAAAATTCTCGAAAAAGATGGTGTTAAGTCCATCTCATATCCTCCATACATAAAGCTCAAAGCAAACCAGGAATATACATGTCATTCCTTAACAATTGGTGTAACCAGACCAGCAGGTAAAATCAGATACGGATTTTATGAAGGTGAAGTGGATGCTATAGATTCATATATACAGTCCAGATTCAAACCCCGTTTTGAAAGACCAATCTTTATGTCTGCTTCAATAGTCAACCGCTACACCCAGTTGGAGGGCAACTGGATTTTCTATACAATGAAAGACCACCCCACCCTCTCATTCAATCGCGACATCCTAAAACGCGAACTAACTCTAATGAAACAACTGGGA
>CALDNG010000173.1 GCA_937915285.1 uncultured Desulfomonile sp.
AACCGCGCCGGGGTTGGTAGCTAGGAGGACGAGAATGGCAAATTCCCTTTTGGTGAGATTAACCGGGATATCATCCTTCCACACCCTTTTTCCGGCAATGTCAATCCTCAGATTTCCTACATCAATGACCTGGAATGAAGAAGTCGAACGGTTTGATCTTCTGAGACAGGCCTTTACTCTGGCAGCCAATTCCAGGTAATCGAATGGCTTGACAACGTAGTCATCAGCGCCGCATTCAAATCCCAGAACCTTGTCGGGGACCCTGTCCCTGGCAGTCAGCATTATTATTGGAACATCCGATTTTTCCCTTATGACCCTACAGACCTGAAGACCATCAACATCCGGAAGTGAAAGATCCAGCATCACCAGATCAAACCTTTTGGAACTGACAAGCGCCAGAGCTTGCTTGCCATTTGATGCTACCTCTACCAGGTATCCATCAAGTTCCAGATTGTCCTTTACAATCAAGGCTATATCGGGGTCATCATCAACGATGAGAATTTTCACGTGATTCATACCAAACACCCCATTGGCAGTTCAAATACGAATTTGGCGCCACCTCCGACTGCATTTTCCACCCATATACGGCCACCGTGGGCCTCAACGAGGCCCTGGCAAATAGCAAGACCAATTCCAGACGATCCCTTTTGAAACGACTGGTCACTACCATCCTTGATTCGGTAGAATTTTCTAAAAATGTTATTCTGATACTTTAGGGGAACACCTGGACCATCATCCTCCACATGGATGCGAATGAAACCGTTTTCCAGTATTTGCGAACCGATTTCTATCCTGCCACGGTCAGGTGAAAACCTTATAGCGTTAGAGAGCAGATTCGTGATGACCTGGAATATTCTCGTTGAATCAAACCTGAACCTCGTTTCATCCACTTCACACACCATTGAAACTGATTTACGTGAAGCCTCCGATTCCAGGGATTTCATCGCAGATTCTACAACATCCCTGATTGAGTGCTCTCCTAGGTCGAGTTCAATCTGACCATCCTCGATTTTTGAAAAATCCAGAAAATCCACCACCAGCTTGGTCAGATGTTCCGTATTTCTCCTGATTATTTCCAGATACTGTGGTGATTCCGGTCTCGAGGTCCGCGATATAATGTCCGCGGCTCCTTTTATTGCCGTCAATGGAGTTCTAAGTTCGTGGGAAATGTCAGAGAAGAAATCAGTTTTAGCCTTGTTGAGCGCTTCCAACTCCTTGTTTGCCTTTTCCAACCTGTCTTTGGTCACCGACAGATCCCTTGTCGCCTCCCTGATCCTGCTCTCCAACTCATCATGTTCGGATCGTAATTTCCTGTCCAGCAGGTAGCAGAAATCAGAAATTTCCTTCAGTTCGTCGCCTTGTGATTTTGATTCCGGATTACCGTTGTTCACATCCATCGTATTTATGGCTTTGCGTATTTCATTGATCCGGTTGAAAACAAGTGATGATGATATCAGATATAGCAGACCAACCAGGCATACCGCCATCCCCATACCGCCTCCAAACACTACGAGAGTGTTCTTCCAGATGGCTGACTGAGCAGCGTCCATAGGAATGAAAACGCTCAGGCATCCTCCGATGTTTCCAACTCTGGAAGTCTGATCCGAGTGGCACTGGACACAGTCGCTGGTTACAAAGACGGGGGCCAGGTAACGAAGTGTCGGCTTACCATTGATGAAGTCCGTCTCATATATGACTTCATCCGGATTATCCCTAAATATTTTGAGGGCCTTGCTCTCAAGGCTATCAGGGGCGTTCTGAGGGTTCAGGTAAACATCGTTGGTCAGTTTGAACCAGTAAAGGTCGGTGCCTTTGGCTTTTTCAGACAAAAGAGTAGTTAGTATCGATGGGGTTATCCTGGTGTAAACTATTTCGTTCTTTCCCACAACATCCGGTTCTTTTAAATATGGGTTTGAATCCAGATGATCAGATTTTTCAACTAAGATGCCATTATTCTCCGAGCACCAGTGTCTGGTCATTATTATCTGTTTATAGAGAATTACAGCCTGCTTCCTGACCTGCTCCATGATGTGTTCCGTTTGAAGATTCCAGAACCAGGTCAACAGTACGGCAAATATTGTCATTATGGCCGCAGCGCTGAACATGAGAAATTTGAACGATATCCCGACACCGGAGAATGGTTTTCTGTTTAGCATTTTCATCTACCATTGTTTTGGGGAGATGTTTTCATGATTAGACTCAGTCTAACAAGGCATTCATGAAGCAGTCAACTCAGACATGTTTATCTTTGGACTTCAGGGAATGCTGCCTGATTAAAGATTCCCTTCTTCAGAAAATTACAATTTCTTTACAAACTTTTACAGCAAATTTACAGCAGCATCGGGCATACTTTAAACAACAAGGAAGCCTAGGATCGTGTCCAGCGCTAAAGAAGGGGATTAGTCTCGGACACGCCAGAGATAGTTTTTTCAAGTAAGTCTCGGGGGAACCCAAGCCATAAACTGCTATAACTTGAGCCATAGGGAGTTTG